>JANYDJ010000246.1 GCA_025363675.1 Flavobacteriaceae bacterium
CTGAGCAAATAGCCGCTTTGGGAAATGATATATTCGATTATTTTGGAATGGGATGCAGAAATGTGTCAAAATTATATTTGCCCGAAGGTTATGATATCAAATATTTATATGAGCCAATTGAGCAGTTTGCAGATATTGTAAACCATAATAAATATGCAAATAATTATACCTACCAACGAGCCATACACTTAATGAACTTGGTGCATATATATGATAATAATTTCCTCCTCCTGAAACAGCACGAACAAATAGCAAGCCCCATAGGAACCTGCCACTACGAGTATTATACCGATTTACAAAAACTAGAAACTGAACTTGCGGAAAAGCAAAACGAAATTCAATGTATTATATCAACCAAACCATTAACTACACTTTCAACCTTCAAACCAGGCCAAGCACAATATCCTAAAGCGTGGGACTATGCGGATGGAGTGGATACGATTGGCTGGTTGTTGGGATTGTAATATCTTTGTAAGATGAAATGGCGTTTTCTGTTTTTGATTTGTTTCGCTGCTGCTAATTTATTTTCTAGTATTTGCTTTGGGCAGAAGGCGAGTATGCAGATTCACATATATGACAATCGGACCTCTGATACACCATTTTATTATGATCGAATATCTATATATAAAAACGGAAAAATATTTAACGACTCTAATGCAAGATATAGCAGCAATGAAACATTTCGGAACCTAGATACGGGAATTTACTTTATCAAATACAGAAGTTTTTTTAATCGCGATGAAACTAAAAAGATAGTTATAAACAATTACAAAAAGTATCAAGTGGATTTGTGTTTGAATTATATTGACACCGTTAATCAAGTATTCAACCCCTTAATCTTACAACTTAAAAATCATGATAGTTATCAAATTATCTTTCGGTCTCAGGGCTGCGACCATCACACCCAAGACACCTTATTGATAACGAAGGATGATACAGCTTATATAGCTTTATTCAGATCGAAATCGAAAAAACTAAGTGAATTAGAAATCAAAATGATTATACAATTTGAGCATGAACTAAAACACATAGATTTAGGATGTAATTGTCGTACTGCAGATTATTACACTGTCGAATATTACAACACAAAAATATATATATTAGACAAATGCTGTCATTGGAAAGGATATAATTATATAAAAAGGGAATTGTTCAACATTGATCGGTAATTGGGCTTCTTCCACCCCAACTTGAAGTCGCAAATTGCGACTTCAAGTTTTAAAAACACTATAGGTAATATACTATAGCTTTGCAAAGTGCTCCTCCCCAAAGCAGTATCGTTAAATCACACCTTGTTAAATCATTAAATATATAAATGAACATCGGACTCCTCTCAGATACCCACGGTTATATAGACCCCAAACTGGAAAGAATATTTGCAGAGTGCGATGAGATATGGCATGCCGGCGATTGGGGAAACTATGAGGATACCGTTACGAAATTAAAAGCTATATGCCCCATAGTAAAAGGTGTTTTTGGAAATATTGATGGGCAATATATACGAAGTGAATTTCCCGAATATATATGTTTTACTGCTGCGGGATTAAAAGTATCTATGATACATATTGGTAATCCGAGAGGCACATATACTGCCACTTTGCACAATTGGTTGCGTAAAGACAAACCCAAACTTTTTATTTGTGGCCATTCACATATATTGAAAGTGGTGCAAGATAAAAAATTCAATCACCTGCATATAAACCCAGGTGCAGCGGGCATGCACGGGTTTCACCATGTGCGAACGGTTTTGCGTTTTCAAATCAATGAAGGAAAAATCAGTAACTTGGAAGCTGTAGAACTGGGCCCAAGAACTGCTGAAAATTTTCCTTCTGCCACTTAGGTTTTGTAGCTTAATTTTGCGAATTATTATAATACTTACTCAGCGTCATTGCGAGGAGGAACGACGAAGCAATCTCCTAATAAAGATTGAATTCACGAGCACACACCCTATGGGATTGCCACGTCGTCTCGTTCTGCAAACGAAACTCCTCGCAATGACGCTGTAAAATAAAAAAACATGGAAAACATAAAACGCAGTAACAAACAAGACAATTTTCAAGCACCCGATTTTTATCAATTGGATGACTTATTTAGCGATGAACATAAACTTATTCGTGATACCATTCGCCAATGGGTGAAACAGGAAGTATCGCCAATCATAGAAGATTGTTGTCAGCAGAATTATTTTCCGCAACATATAGTAAAAGCTATGGGCGAAGTGGGATTGTTCGGCCCGCAACTGCCCGCCGAATATGGCTGCGGCGGACTTGACTATATTGCTTACGGACTAATGATGCAAGAGTTGGAACGTGGTGATAGTGGCATGCGTAGCACAGCATCGGTACAAGGAAGTTTGGTGATGTATCCTATATATAAATTTGGAAGCGAAGAACAGAAGAAAAAATATTTACCCAAGCTTGCCAAAGGCAAATGGCTAGGTTGTTTCGGACTTACCGAACCTGACCACGGCAGTGACCCAAGCAGTATGGTTACCAATTTTAAAGATGATGGAGACCATGTAATATTGAATGGTGCGAAGATGTGGATTTCAAATTCACCTTTTGCAGACCTTGCAGTGGTGTGGGCAAAAAACGAGCAAGACATTATACAAGGTATTATAGTAGAACGTGGAATGGAAGGTTTCTCAACGCCTGAAACCCACGGCAAATGGAGCCTACGAGCAAGTGCAACCGGCGAATTGGTTTTCGACAATGTGCGTGTTCCCAAAGCAAATATATTTCCTGGAGTAACCGGATTAAAAGGCCCCTTAACTTGTCTCAACTCTGCAAGATATGGAATTAGTTGGGGAGCAATTGGTGCGGCCATGGATTGTTTCGATTCAGCAAAAAGATATTCGATGGAACGCCAACAATTTGGTAGACCGATTGGAGGTTTTCAATTGCAACAAAAAAAGTTGGCCGAAATGCTCACCGAAATTACCAAAGCACAACTGGTTTGCTGGCGACTCGGACATTTAATGAATGAAGGAAAAGCAACACCTGCACAAATATCATTAGCCAAAAGAAACAATGTAGATATGGCATTGCATATAGCACGCGAAGCACGCCAAATGCACGGCGGTATGGGCATAACAGGCGAATACCCTATTATGCGACACATGATGAATTTAGAATCTGTAATTACTTATGAGGGAACCCACGATATACATTTATTGATTTTGGGTATGGAAATTACAGGCGAAAATGCATTTGTATAATATATAGTTTCGGGGATAATTCATGTTGGTGATATCACCAACATGAAGCAAAACACCAACATAAAATTCTTTGCGTGGGTTACCATGCCTTTGGTTGGCGTTGTTGCCACAGGTGTTCGGAACATCCGTTTGTCGCGTCCCTAAAGGGACTTAAGTTTTATACAAGTCTTCTTTTTACCAATATATTGCCCCTAAAGAGGCTATATTATAAGTCCCATCGAGACCTAACATTGGTAAAAAACAGAACCCAACCCACACCAAGTCCCTTTAGGGACGCGACATTTTACCGAACATCAAAAGCTTCCGAACAGTTATGGCATTGTTGCCAACCAAAGGCATGGTAATCTTCTTAAAAATGCTTGCTGAAAAGTAAATTATTGTTTACCTTTGTAAGCGTAAAAGTTTAATGACCAAGGCGACACACAATTACATTTTATGAAATGCTCAGAAGTATATAAGATTCTTCTAAAGCGAGGATGGTATGTGGTGTCGCAGAAAGGTTCACATGTAAAGATGAAACATGACCAGTCAAAAACTGTAATTATTTTTCCTAACCATGGTAGTGCAGAGCTAGGAAAAGGTTTAGAAAAAAAGATACTAAAACAATCGGAGATTAAAAATGAAAATTAAAGATATTATAGTAATTGTTGAAAAAACCAACACAGGCTTTTCAGCTTATTCAGAAAAATATACTGTGTATACTACAGGGAATACTTTTACTGAACTCCAAGCCAACATGGTTTCCGCTTTGAATTTTTATTTTGAAGAAGAGCATATTACCATTCAGCCATCTCAAATAAAGTTTCACATCGATTTAAAACAATTCTTTCAGTATTATAAAGTTTTGAATGCCCGTTATTTGGCTGATAGAATAGGAATGAACGCATCACTACTATCACAATATGTACAAGGCAAGAAAAAACCTTCTGAAAAACAAACACACAAAATATTAATGGGTATACAAGAGGTAGGACGTGAGCTTTCTGAAGTGAGCTTATTTAATAATTGATAATTTAGGTAGAATTACCAAATGCCTCTTGTTGGTGTTGTCACCAACAAGAAATTGAACCACTTCTACCGTGGTACAATGCTTTTGGTTTGGCGTTGTCGCCATCCAAAATGTGGAGCATACATATACATCCCCACACTGTCTGAACGACTTCCGCCGCGGCGGATTTTAATTAATATGATTGGGTTGATTTATTGATATTAAAAATAAAAAAAAGATATAATTAGTTCTCTTTCATAATTCAAAAAGCTCATGCCGTTATTGCGAGAAGCGGTGGGCATGTCTGTGCAATGGGCGACGAAGCAATCTCCCTCGAAGTATAATCCTGGGGTGGAGATTGCTTCGTCGGAAGCCTCCTCGCAA
>JANYDJ010000267.1 GCA_025363675.1 Flavobacteriaceae bacterium
AATTTAAATGCAAATTATTTTGAAAGTTGGGCAGATTATAATTTGCATAATATTTATAATAAGTATTTAAGTGCAGCTATAAATAATAAAATAGCTCAGTATTCAGATGAGAAATTGCTAAGTGCTATTAATAGTGAGAGAATAAAAGAAAAATTTAATGTATACAGTTTGGAAGAATTTAGATATGATTTATACGATTTCGATGGTGAAAAATATGATAGTTTTGTCTACCACACTATTGAAGCGAAAGATTTTGGAAAAATAGATTATTTGTTTCATGGCGATTCAATTTATGGATTGGTGATATATATAAAAGACAGTTATCGTTTACATGTTAAAAATAATAAAAATCAATATAACACTTTAAGCCCCAATGGCGATACACCTTGGTTTTATTTTAAATGGAAGGATATAGCTCCATTTTTAAAAGCTGAAGAATTTTTCACACTAAATATATTGTTAAAAGATAAAAGGAAAAATGGTCATGTTGTGTTTGATAGAAAAGATGTAAAAGAGTTCGCATATTTTTTTAATGATAAAATAGAGGATGAGTTATATAAATTCACGATGTACCCACAAACCCGTATTTATATGAGCGACTCTTTAAAATTTGAGATTGCACAGAAAAATTTTGAGACTATGTTGAATTATTATTACGCTAAATCTATTCCCGATAATCCAAATGATACTTTTGGCCCTAGCCATGATTCATTAATATTTACTCGGTACACTCATTCGGATTCTTTTTATAAGTCCGAATTTAGAATATTGGTTAATATTGAAGAAGAAGGGGGGCTTAAATTATCAGCAGCTTCTGCATTAGCAAGATATTTTCAATGGGGAGGCTATGATTATAATAAGAGATATACAGAAATGGATTATTTCGGGTTTATAAAGGAATCAGATTTTAAATTATTTTTAACAAAAGATGAAGAGAAATTATTGAATTACGTCGCCCGACACGCTTTATATATTCATGCAGATAGAAAAGGTTACAATGAAAATTTTTATTATCCAGATTATTTTGGTGAGCATAGGAGGCTGAAAAACACAGAATAATTTTTGTCATCATTGTGAGAATTAAATCATACCTCAAATCCCATAAATTTGCAAACATAATTACCTGTCACCCTGAGCGAAGTCGAAGGGTGATACTCACTACCTGATACTAAAAAAATGAATAAAATCCTCGTCACTGGCGGCATAGGCTATATAGGAAGCCACACTGTGGTTGCATTAATTGAACAGAACTCCGAAGTGGTTATTGTCGATAATTTATCGAATAGCCATTTGTTTATATTAGATCGTATCGAACAGATTAGCGACGTTCGTCCTAAGTATTATAATATGGATGTGTGCAATGCGGCACAAATGGATGAACTGTTTGCAACAGAAAAAGATATAGCAGGGGTAATACATTTTGCAGCATACAAGGCGGTGGGCGAATCGGTGGCTGAGCCATTGAAGTATTATCATAACAATATTGGTGGACTTGTTACTTTATTACAAGCCATGAAAAAGTATGATATAAAGAATTTTGTATTCTCCTCATCATGCAGTGTATATGGTAATGCCACACAATTGCCTGTTGATGAAAATTGTCCTTTGCAGCCCGCAGAATCTCCTTATGGAAATACGAAAAGAATTTGCGAAGAGATATTGGTCGATACTACAAAAACAGGTTCAGCAAATGTAATTGCGTTAAGATATTTCAATCCCATCGGAGCACACGAATCGGGACTGATAGGGGAGTTGCCGATTGGTCAGCCGAGTAATTTGATTCCGGTTATTACACAAACCGCTGCCGGACTCAGAGATAAAATCACCGTTTTCGGCAATGATTATAATACTCCTGATGGTACTTGTATACGCGATTATATACATGTAGTAGACCTCGCAGATGCCCACGTAGCCGCCGTTGCACGTTTGATTGAAGAAAAGCAGTTGCAGAAATATGAACTATATAATTTAGGAACAGGCGAAGGCGTTTCAGTAAAACAAGCAATAGATACTTTTGAAGCAGCCACAGGTGTAAAAGCAAATCATTATTATGGTCCACGACGCGATGGTGATGTGGTACAAATTTGGGCCGATTGCACCAAAGCCAACAAAGAACTCGGCTGGAAAACAAAAATCTCACTCGAAGACGCAATGATATCAGCCTGGAAATGGCAAGAAGAAGGAGTAAGGGGTAAGGAGTGAGGGGTAAGGAGTGAGGGGTAAGGAATAAGGAATAAGGAGTGAGGAGTAAGGAGTAAGGAGCTGACGCCGCATGACTCTTACCCCTTATTCCTTCCTCCTAAATATATAAAACCATGGACCAAATACAATACTGCACCAACTACATCAAACAACGAACTTCGTTTATACCAGAAGTGGGTATTATACTCGGTACTGGTTTGGGTATGTTGGCGAATAAGATTGATATACATTCTGAATTCAATTATCAAGATTTGCCTCACTTCGAAATATCGACGGTGGAGGCACATGAAGGTAAGTTGATTTTTGGGACACTTGGCGGAAAAAATGTGGTGGCGATGCAGGGGCGTTTTCATTTTTACGAAGGCTATAATATGCATCAAGTTACTTTCCCGGTGCGGGTAATGAAGATGTTGGGCATACAGAAATTATTTGTTTCTAATATATCAGGTGGTTTAAATCCAGCTTATGAGTTAGCCGATATAGTTATTATAGAAGACCATATTAATTTGCAAACGCAAAACCCGTTGGCGGGTAAAAATATTGATGAACTCGGTCTTCGATTTCCCGATATGATAGAGCCTTATAATTTGGCAATGGTGGAGCAAGGTTATCATATAGGAAAAGAAGCAGGTTTTACCATGCACAAAGGTGTATATGTAAGTGTACCCGGACCCAATTTAGAAACCCGTGCAGAATATAAATTCCTACGTATGATAGGAGCAGACTGCGTAGGTATGAGTACCGTACCCGAGGTGATAGTAGCAGCCCACATGCGATTGCCCGTGTTCGCAGCAAGTATTATATCGGACCTGTGCTACGAACCCAAACTTAAAAAAGCCAATATAAAAGAACTACTACAAGCCGCTGCATTAGCGGAACCTAAGTTGACTTATATTATAGAGAAAATGCTTACGGAATAGATAAAGGATTATAGACGAAAGACGAAAGACAAAAGACAAAAGACGAAGGATAATATATATAATACTCCGTCATTCTGAACTTGTTTCAGAATCCATGGCGTACACGAATTAAGATGCTGAAATAAATTCAGCATGACGATTGGGTGATTGCAATGGTGCGGAATCCCCAACATGCGTCAGCATAGTTCGACTCCGCTCACTAAGCCATCTATAAAATCGTACATCGTATGCTTCGACTCCGCTCAGCACCCCATTTTATCAGGCGTCAGCCAAATCGTAAATCGTAAATCGTAAATCCCAAATCCTGAATCCCCGCCTATTTCCACTCAGGAAACCTCCCTGGTGTATAAGGAGCTTTCATACTATCTAATTGTTTTTCCAGTTTCTCTAAAAGTGTTTTTGTATATTTAACTTTATCATATATAAGTGTAAATTTACTCTCACAAGCTGCAAGTTTATCTTCATAAGTAGTAGTTTGCTGGGCAGAGGTACTCCACAAATTTCCTACTATGTTTTCTACTGAACCCAATAAGCCTGGCATAGTTTCAAACTCTCTGCGGGCAATACTTCCATCGCCATGCATTTCTATACCAATGGTATTTAATCCTTCTTCAATTTGGGTAATTTGTTTATATAAGTTTTCATCGGTAGAATTTATTTGTAGCAATCCTGCTTTTATATATTTAACACGATTATGCATTTCTCCCACATATTCATTTACCCCTTTTACCACTCTTCTAAATTCTGCCAAACGGGTATTGAATTGTTCCAATTTATTTCTGTCAACTGTTAGCGATGAATTGTTTAAAGTAACTATATTAAAAGAAATATCTGTTGCTAGTTTTGTAACGGTAAATCCTTGCACTAATTCTATGCGAACCTGATATTTACCGGGCATGGCCATCGGTCCTGTTTCTGCACTTTCGTAAGGATTATCAGGGTCGGGGTTGTGGAAATTGACGGGGCTTGTTACTTCTATGTGTCCGTCCCACACTATATTGTATAATCCTTTTTTCGCATCTTGTTTTAATTTGCGAACTATATTACCTTTCATATCAGAAATTACCAATAATATATAAGCAGCTTCTTCTTTATCTTCTAATCTAATGGTATCAGCCGAAGGATAATATATAGGTTGTTTGGCTTTGAATTTTTCTTTCTCGGCTTCTTTTCTTTTTTCTTTAATAGTATTATAATCATCTTTTATATGGTAACGAATACTTGCACCAATAGCAGGATTTTCAGTATTGAAAAATCCTTCGCCTTGGAAAGATTTTCCCTTGTGTCCATAAGGGGTTGAGGGATTAAATACCAAACCATCTTTTATAGGAAATATATGTGCAGTTTCTTTCAAATCCTCTGCTTTTATTTTTTGCAGAATACTATAATCATCCAATACATAAAATCCCCTTCCAAAAGTGGCAATCACCAAATCGTTTTCACGTTTTTGTATAGCAATATCTTTTACACAAGTAATAGGCAAACCTCCTGATAATTTAATCCAATTACTTCCACCA
>JANYDJ010000023.1 GCA_025363675.1 Flavobacteriaceae bacterium
CGCAGAACCATTCTACTTAGCAAATTGTTGCAAATATATAAAGAACTAAATCTGAAAGCAAATCACAACATATACCTACCACACCCCAATTATGCTAAGATTGTTGCAAATATATAAAGAACTAAATCTGAAAGCAAATCACAACTATTATAATACTACTTCTTCCAAGGTTACTATTGTTGCAAATATATAAAGAACTAAATCTGAAAGCAAATCACAACACTTTTGCCATTATATTTGTGATGTATTTTATTGTTGCAAATATATAAAGAACTAAATCTGAAAGCAAATCACAACCATTCAATGGCGGCCATCCCAAATCCTGCTATTGTTGCAAATATATAAAGAACTAAATCTGAAAGCAAATCACAACACACAATGTATATATGTTTTATTGGTTAACGTTGCTGCAAATATAACTGCCTAATAAAAACTCAAAATATCATATAAAACAAAAGCCCCTTGCGGGGCTTTCATTTAAGTCTAACCAAAAACCTATGAAATTATATCAGTAATGATATTCAAAATTAAATTAAAGTTTGATGATACGTTTTACGGTTTGGCCGTTTTGCATCACTACCTTTAACCAATAGATGCTACTAGGTAGGCTTTCGGTTGCAAGGGTACTTGATGAATTATTGCAAATATCTGATTGTGAAACTGATAAAATTTTAGAACCTTGCATGCTAATCAATTCCATTTGCAAAGGTTTGCTATCACTGTTCCAACTTATATTCAATTCATTTGTAAAAGGATTGGGCCAAATACGCATGTTTGCATCAAAACCTATATTGGCTAATCCAATGCTTACTGTTATCTGTTGAGAAATTGAATCTATGCAATTTCCATTACTCACAGTCATCCACACAGTATAGCTTCCATTTTGGGCATACAGGTGGTTTGCCGTTACGCCAGTTCCAGTTTGTCCGTCACCAAAGTTCCAATTATGTATATAAGTTGCATTGCCCGGTACGGTATCTTTAAAGTGGTAGGAATTACCCATTGATACATCATAATGTTCAAAAGGTTTCATAACAGGCTTTGGAACCATAGTAACACCTATATCTGATGAACTTGCCCAACAGCCACCGGTATTGCTGGCAATTACTTTTACTTTATCGCCATTGTTAAGTGCAGAAGTATTATATACATTCTGTGCTCCTTTTTGCACACTTGTTCCATTCACAAAAAACTCATAGGTATATCCAGTAACCGCGGGTGAAGTAAATTTGGCATTATCGCCTACACACCAACTGTTGCTATTATTATCCGATTTTATAGTTACGCTAGTTACTGCGGGCAAAATTGTTATATCAACTTTAAATGAAGTTTTAGGACAAAGCGATTGTGCCGAATCAAAAAGATCGATTGTATAAGAAGTATTTTGTGTGGGTTTAAAGATATACTTTGTTTTAGCAGTGGCAGTGCCACCATCTAACGATATCGCATATTTACCGGCATTGGTAAAGCTAATATCGAGCACCGATGAATCGCCGGGGCATATACTAGTTTTATAGCTATTGGTATTATAGCCAATAGGCGTGCAACTACCTGTATGGCAAACTACGCTGCCCGCATCACCCACATTACAAGGGGCATTATCGGTAGCACGTACCCAAAACTTCATATATATATTATTTGCCAAATTGGTAACTATATGTGTTAGTCCCGTGGCTCCAATTGATGGGGCCTTCCATGTGGCTCCGCTGTCTTCGCTAACCTGGTAACCTGTTGCACCATTTACACTTTGCCATTTATAACTGATAGAACTACCTGTATTGGTATCGCACATAACTGAAGGTGCGGGTAATTTGGTGTTAAAGTTTAATGATAAATTATTACTGGTATCACTCATACAGCCATTGCTATCTGCTAAGGCCGCTAACTTTAAATTAGTGCTACCATTATAGGATAAATTGTATATATTATTGCTTCCATTATTTACACTGTTGCCATTTACTATCATATAATAATTGGTAAGTCCCGATGGTGATACTGTTAGTTTAAAAGTGTCATTACTGCACAATGCAGATTGGGTATTGGCACTTAAAGAGAGGATAGGCTTTTTTACTACGGTTATGGAAACGGTATTACTGGTATTTTTACATCCTGCAGCATTTGTAGTAACACAGCTATAATTGCCTGCTTGTGCCACCTTTATCTTATCTGTAGTATCTCCTGTGTTCCATAGTATTTTTATACCTGAATAAGTTGCTGAGAGTGTAACCGAGTCTCCCTGACAGATAGTGGTGCTGGCTGCCTTAATAGATATAGTAGGTGGGTTGCTAACAGTAATACTCAATGAATCTAGTTTAGATTTACCTTTGGTATTGGTGGTTTGCAAATACATTTTATAGGTACCCGCTGCACTAAATACAAAGTTTTGATCTTGGGTGCTTGACGAGGTAGGCTTCATATTCTGAGTTGTTGAAAAACTCCATTTCCACGATGTGGGACTATTTTTACCTGTGCCCTGGGCAAATAAAGTATCACCTATACAAACGGGATTGGGTGTAGCAGAAATTTTTGCGGTAGGCAGAAGACTGGAAGGTCTGAATGCAAATTTTTTGGCATATATCACATCGCCGTTATCACTGTTATTATTGTTTGTAGAATTAACCACTACATAAAAAAATATAGTACCTATATTGGTTGAGGGTGCTTTCCATTTAAAGCTCCAACTAATGGCCCCATTGCTTCCTGAAGTTCCACCAGATGTATGATACACACAGGTGCGTGTATTGGCACCTACAGTATAGGTATTTTTTTGTGTGGTGGACGAACTTGTAATGGTAAAAGTTCCAGCAATCGGCTTACTGGTGGCTGAATCGAGAGCTGTTAGTTCGAAACCAAATTTGCTTTTACCACTTTCTTTGTATGATAGACTCATTACATAAGTAGTGTCGGGAATATATTCACCATTGCTAAATCCATTGTCGAGCAAAAGATTGTTCCAATTGCTGCCACTGGTTTGCAAATTTGAGCCCGTATGGCAACTAAGACAGGTGCCCTCGCTGGGAGCATTGGTGTAAGCCCCGCCCCAGCCCGATGTGTAGGTTTGTGCCATATAGTTTACAGCCATGAGGCTAAACAATATAACACACGAAATAATTTTTTTAGAAGGTAGAGATTTTAACATATTTAGTTTATCGAATTTATTAATTTAGTTTACAAAAGTATTATAATAGCAGCTTATATTTTATTGTTTTTTAGTGACCGCGAAATACCATTTTAGGGTTTTACCAGAAATCTTATTTATATAGGATAGATTTACTTTGGCATAATTCCTCTAAAACATCAGATACCCAAAATTCCATTTTCAGTTGCATCTTGTTATTGATAAAAATAGTAAATACCTGATGCCAAAAATGATAAAATTGCGATTCACTAACAAAAAGAAAGCCCCTTTCGGAGCTTTCTTTTTGTTATATATAGCTATTAATTAAAGTTTTATTATACGTTTAACGGTCTGACCATTTTGCATCACCACTTTCAACCAATAAATACCTGATGGAAGGTTCTCGGTTGCCAATGTTGCCGATGAGGTATTGGATATATTGGATGTAGCAATTGTAATAATTTTAGATCCATGGATATCATTCAATTCCACCAAAACGGGTTTGTTTTCGGTACCCCAACGAATGTTTACTTCATCGGTAAATGGATTGGGCCAAATAGTTAACTGTCCTTCTGTTTCTATACCGGTTAATCCCGTATTCTGAACTACAATCTGGGTAGATATGGAATCGGCACAGGTGCCATTTTTCACAGTCATCCACACGGTATAAGTACCATTCAGCACAAAAGTATGATTTACCACGATACCCGCTCCATTTTTACCATCCCCAAAATCCCAAGTATGGGTAGAAGTGGCATTTGCAGCAACGGTATCACTAAAGTTAAAGGTAATTCCTTTGGCATTACTATAATACTTAAATTGTTTGGCAATAGGGCCGGGCGTAATAGTAACTGTAATATCTGTTGAGCTTCCTGAGCATCCATTGGCATTGGTAGCAATCACTTTTACTTTATCGCCTGTGGTTAATGACGAAGGCGTATAATCATTTTGTGACCCTTTTTGTACGCTTACTCCGTTAACAAAAAACTCATAAGTATACCCACTCACATTTTGTGAAGTGAACTTAATTACATCGCCATTGCACCAATTGTTATTGGCTTTGTTTGATTGTATAGTAATGTTGCTCAACGACGATGCTACGCTCACGGTGATATCTGACGAAGAACCAAAGCAACCTGCTGAACTGGTTGCTTTCACTCTCACCTTGTCGCCATTACTAAGAGTGGTACTGGTATAATCATTTTGCGAGCCTTTTTGCACACTTGTTCCATTTACAAAAAACTCATAGGTATAACCATTCACCGCAGGAGATGTGAACTTGGCAGCCTCTCCAGTACACCAAGTATTATTTGAATTATTCGACTGTAAAGTAACGCCCGATAATGTAGACGATATGGTTACTGTAATATCAGATGAAGTTCCTGAACAACCTCCCGCATTGGTAGCTGTTACCTTTACCTTATCTCCATTGCTAAGTGTAGTAGTTGTATAATCATTTTGAGAACCTTTTTGTACGCTTGTTCCGTTCACAAAAAACTCGTAAGTATATCCATTAACGGCCGTTGAGGTAAACTTGGCCGACTCGCCCGGGCACCAGGTATTGTTCGCATTATTAGATTGGATACTTATATTACTGAGCGGTGCAAGAACTATAATATCTACCTTAAATGAAGTTGCCTGGCACGACAGTTTCGCCGAGTCGACCAAATCAAAAGTATAGGTGGTATTTTGCGTGGGCTTAAACACATACGTGGTCTTGCTTGTAGGTGTGCCTCCACCTACTGAAATACTATATTTGCCAGCATTGGTAAAGGTAATATCGACTACCGATGAATCGCCCGAACAGATACTGGTTTTATAACTATTGGTATTATACTTTACCGGTGTGCAGCCACCCGTATTGCATACCATACTGCCCTCGTCTCCAATTTTACAGGGTGCATTATCAGTGGCACGCACCTTTAGTTTTAAATAGGTATTGTTTGCCAAACCATTCACTGTATGGGTAACGCCCGTGCTACCGCTCGATGGAGTTTTCCAAGTGACCCCGCTATCTTCACTAACCTCGTATCCAGTGGCACTGGTAACAGCTTGCCATTTATACGTAATGGAACTAGTGGTATTGGTATCGCACATTACAGTGGGTGCAGGTAATTTTGTGCTATATTTTAAATTTAAAAAATTGCTGGTATCGCTCATACAACCATTGCTATCGGCCAAGGCAGCTACAGTATAGTTTGCTGTTCCGCTATATGGTAGCGAGTAAGTATTATTGCTACCATTGTTTACACTGTTGCCATTTACTATCATATAATAATTGGTAAGTCCCGATGGTGAAACTGTGAGATTGAAAGTATCGACACTGCACAAACTTGACTTGGGGCTTACACTCAAACTTAAAGAAGGTTTTTGAATAACAGAAACAGAGATGGAGCCACTTGTTTTTTTACACCCACTAGCACTGGTTGCCGTGCACGTATAATTCCCTGACTGGGTAACCGCAATAGTATCGGTGGTTTCGCCATTGCTCCATAAAATGCTACAGCCCGATGAATAACTAGACACTAGGAACACGGTGTCGCCTTGGCAAACAGAGGTATTGCTTATAGCAGAAATGCTCATATTTGGTTTCGAACTTACTGTAATAGAAGCAGAATCTAACAATGATTTCCCCTTGCCATTTGTGGTTTGCAGATACAGTGTATAATTGCCCCCAATGCTGAACACAAAATCCTCATCCTGATTGGTAGAAGAACTTGGTGACACATTTTGACTTCCGTTTGCAAAAGTCCATTTCCATGAAGTAGGACTTTGATTTCCAGTACCTTTTGCATGAAGCGTATCGCCTTCGCATACTGGATTGGGATTGGCAGAAATAGAAGCTGTGGGCAACGAATCAGAAGGCCTAAGTGCAAACACTTTTGAATATATAACATCTCCTGTACTGTTGTTTCCATTATCGGTAGAATTTACCACCGCATAAAAAAACACCGTACCTACATTGCTTGCGGGTGCTTTCCAGCCGAATGACCAACTAATGGCTCCACCATTGCCCGCAGTTCCTTGCGATTTGTGATACACATAAGTACGCGTACTACCATTTACATTTCCCGTACTTTTTTGGGTGGTAGTAGAATTGGTGATATTAAAAGTGCCCACAGGTTTTTTGGTAGCCGAATCGAGAGCTGTGATTTCAAAACCGAATTTGCTTTTTCCGCCTTCTTTATAGGAAAGGGTCATTACATAAGTGGTATCTGGAATATATTGACTGTCTCCAAAACCATTGTCAAGTAACATATTGTTCCAATTGTTTCCACTTGTTTGCAGGCTTGAGCCTGTGTGGCAACTTGTGCAGTCACTCTCGCTGGGAGCAGCGGTTAGCGATGCACTGGGGCCTGAGCTATAGGTTTGTGCTATATAGTTTACAGCCATTAAAGCCGCAAGTAGTACACAGGAAATTATTTTTTTTGAGGGTAGAAATTTTGACATATACATTTATTTATTTTTTAGTTTACAAATGTATAGGAACATTTTATAAAATTTTATGCTTTTTTTTGAAGTCTTAATTTTTGCACATGGAATATACACCCATCAATCAGTGGAATGAAGACGACAGACCGCGAGAGAAACTGCTACACAAAGGCAGACAAGCACTTAGCGACAGCGAGTTGATAGCAATTTTATTGGGTAGCGGCACCCGAAATGAAAGTGCTGTGGAAGTTGCTCGAAAAATTTTGGCTCTTTGCAATAACAACCTCAATGAAATGGCCGCCTTATCCTTAAAAGATTTAATGAAAATAAAAGGAATCGGCGAAGCAAAAGCAATTACGATTGCCGCCGCACTCGAGCTGGGCCGCCGACGCAAAGAAAGTGAATGGACTGAACGACCTCTAATACAATCGAGTAAAGATGCTTACAACAGCCTTTGGCCCCACATGGCCGATTTAGACCATGAGCAATTTTGGGTATTGCTGCTTAATAGGGCCAACAAAGTTTTAGGTGCTAAAAAAGTTAGCCAAGGTGGAATGACCGGAACCGTGGCCGACCCCAAATTGATTTTTAAAACGGCGATTGAAAACGATGCGTGTTCTATCATACTCTCTCACAACCACCCATCGGGTAATTTAAAACCTAGCCAATCGGATATGGAACTTACCAAGAAACTAAAAGAAGCGGGCAAAATCCTAGAAATTCAAGTGTTGGATCATATTATAGTAGCCGCAGGAGCCTATTATAGTTTTGCCGACGAAGGAACTTTTTGAGACCGAAGACCGAAGTTGGAAGTTTGAAGTTTGCTGACGCCATTGCCGTATGGTAACTTCCGTCTTCCAACTTCCAACTTCGGTCTTCCGTCTTCTACAATTTTTCAAATATATATTTACTCATTTTGGTAAACAAGTGAAGTCGGGTTTTGCCACCACGTATACCATGATTTTTGTTGGGATAATATTCCGAATCGAATGGGATGTTTTTATTCACCATGGCGTTCACCATTTCTGCTGAGTTTTGAAAATGTACGTTGTCATCGCCTGTGCCATGTATAATTAAATAATTGCCTTTTATTTTATCTACAAAATTAATGGGCGAATTCTGATCGTAGCCTACTGCATTATCCTGTGGTTTTTGCAGATAACGCTCTGTATATATATTATCATAATAACGCCAATTGGTAACGGGTGCCACAGCTATGGCTGTTTTAAACCAAGCCGCACCTTTGGTAATTCCCAATGATGCCATATAACCTCCATAACTCCATCCAAAAATACCAATCCTGCTGGCATCGGCCCAAGGTTGGGTAGCAAGCCACTTGGCCACTTCTATTTGGTCAATAATTTCGTAATGCCCCAATTCTTTATAGGTAATATTTTTAAATGAGGTTCCCCTACCGCCCGTTCCGCGGCCATCTACACAAACCACTACATAACCATTTGCAGCTAAATATTGAAACCAATAATAGTAGGCTCCCATCCAACGATCCATCACTTGCTGGTTTCCGGGGCCTCCATATACAAATTGTAATACCGGATGCTTTTTGTTCTGGTCAAAATCTTTTGGGTGAAATACATAACCAAATAAATTCAACATTTCCGTGGTATTGAATTCAAAAAATTCTACATTGCTCAACTGATATCTTTCCAGTTTGGTACGTAGTTTTTTATTATCTTCCACTATGCGTAATTCGTAACCATTGTTATTATATATACTAATGAAATAGGGTGTATTTATATTGGAATATACACAAAGAAAGTATTTATAATTACTGCTAAAATGTACTTCATTATTTCCATCTCTAATAGTGATGCGTTTTTTGCCAGAACCATCTAGTTTCACCCTCCAAAGATTGCGGTCGTTAAAACTTATTTCAGTAGAATTAAAATATATATAACCCGCTTTTTTATCATAACCCAAAAACTGGTCTACCTCCCATTTGCCCTTGGTAATCTGATTTATCAAACTGCCGTCTTTGGTATTAAACAAATACATGTGTTTGTATCCATCACGTTCGCTGGTCATCATAAATTCTGTTCCATTGGGCAAAAATGTAAGGTCATCGGGCACCTCAACATAAGTATCACTAGCCTCGTTAAGCATAAGCCTTGTAACCCCATTTTGGGGATTGCCCATCAATAAATCTAATTTGTTCTGCAAGCGGTTCATGCGAAATACACATAGTTCACTGCCATCGTGGTTCCACCTTATTCTTGGAATATATATATCCTTTTCTGTTCCTATATCTATTTGCACTTTTTTGCCCGTTGCAATTTCGTAAACCCAAATAGTGATAACAGAATTATCCTCGCCTGCTTTGGGATATTTAAACGTTTCGGTGGTAGGGTACAAACCATTATACATAGGCATTGAATATGATTTTACATTGCTCTCGTCGAATCTATAATAAGCTATATATTTATTATCGGGCGAGAAGCTATAACCTGTGGTGAGTGCAAACTCTTCTTCATACACCCAATCTGCAGCACCATTTATTATTTCATTTTTCTTTCCATCGTTAGTAATGCGGGTTTCGCTCATGTTGTTCTCTGTATTAATCAGATACAAATCATTGTCTCGCACCATAGCTATATATTTATCATCGGGACCAAACTTGGCGTTCATTCCCTTGGCTGTACTAATAAACTTGCTTTCCTTTTTTTTGCGGTCATATATAAAATATTTGGCGGTGTACGAGTGGCGGTAAACCTGTTCATGTTCTGCCTCGAACAATACTTTCATCTCATCATTATTAAACTGGTAAGTTCCAAAATCCACCTCTCCTGTATAACCTTCGGGCTTTACTTTTTTCGACTCGGCAATGGTGCCCTCCAGCTTTCCTGTTTTATAACTGTATTGATTGAGCAAATAATTTTTGTCGCCCTCATGGTAATCTACCTTGCTAAAAAATTCCCCATCATTCATACTCTGGTAACCGCTCACATATTTGGGTGCAAACCGCTGCGTCTCCCATATATCGGCCAATTTCAAATCGAGTTTGCCTGTATCTGGCTCGTCTTGGGCATAAGTGTTGTGGATGAAAAAACTGCACAATAAAAGTGCTAAAATGTGTTTTGAATATTGCATAATGGAAGGGCGAAATTAAGGAAAGGAAATGGGATTTGGTTCGCCGCGGCGAAGGGGTTTGGGAATGCGGATTTGGGGGTGGTGGCTATAAATCGGATTTCAAGAGTCTAGACGACAGCATCCACAAAGCCTTATATCATTACCTCAATTCTGCCAACACTAAATTTCAATACTATAATATATAGTTTTACAAAATAGTGCTCTTAAAATAGCTCTGATGCAATCTGTATTTTGTTATGAAAGCCGAAAAGTTGGTTTAGGGGGGAAAACTATTATTTCCATTCTTTTATATCAATTTCATCTGCCATTATTCTAAGTGCATCAGTTTGAGAGATAAGTGTTAGAATACTTACAGAAGTTGATTTCAATTGTTCGTGGGTAGAAAATAATTTCCATATCATATTAATAAAATCTTGAAAATCAGTCTCGACAGTATATTTGATAGCTCCTGATTGTTTCAGAACGCTTAAAAGATGTTTTATTAAATCACGAGCTTCACTAACTTTCTGTTCAAATGGATTTATTACTAGTATTATCGTATTCTGTATTTCATACATTGATTCGGCTGCAATCAGTGTTTGTTTTTTTTTTGCGGACCGACCACGTGTTTCATCAAATATTGGGGAAATAATCTTACTTCTTAATCCCGCAATTGTTGAACATTGAGGAAGATTATTATTCTTTAAAATAGTTTCTGTTTCCTTCATCCAGAGTTCAAGTAGCTCTATAAAATTGGAATCTTTGTTCTTTAATTTATCGACTAAATCAGGAAACATAAGTAACTTACTTGTTAAAGATTCAATAACTGACAACTTTGAAACTTGCATAAATATTTCTATTTTTATTTTAAAATTATTCGGGCATTAACTTCGAGACAATGTCTCCGTCTTTATTTTCCATTTTTATCCATTCCATACCTTGTTCCGAAACAGTCATTTTTATCATGATAATATTCTCTGGTTTAATTTCTCTTAGCTTATCCGCTTCTACGATTACCTGAACAGATTCTAACACTTTAATTTCAGAGTTAATTTTAATTTCATCTTTCAAAGTAGATTGTAACCCACTAGCAATACTACTTTGGAGTTTCAGAAGTTCGCTTTTGTTAAATGATTTTCTCTTTCTATCCTTAATTATTAATCCGACCAAGTCAATTACTTTTAGAGCAATATCTTTTGAAAATTCTTCTAATGCATTTTCGATTTGATGCACTCTAATCTTGGCTTCCAATAACTGAATGTGTTCAGAAATAGTCGTTTTCAAAATTTTTGAAACTTCGCTTGAGAAATTTCTTACTTCGAGAGATTTCAATATTTGCTGATAAGATTTGGAAGAAAAACTTTTATTGTCAATGGGGTCATAAACATTTTGACTCTTTTCAAGTAATTTATCAATTGCAACTGGAATATTTATTTCGACCGTATCAACTCTCATTCGTGGTACGGCAAAGTGTTTCAATAAATCATTCTTTGCATACTCCTCTGCAATTTTCACTGATTGTATATCTGAGTTAGCCCTTGCATCGCTTATGCTGGAAACCAACCCTCCTAAAAAGTCACTTAATTTTGCCATTGAAAATTTATTATTTGTTTAAAATAGAATAATAATAAACGAACATTCACATTATTTAATTATGAATGTTCGTTTAAAAAATAATATCAAGAAATTTTTCCTGGAGTAGATTTCATTGCACCTTCTAAAATACCTAATAGTTTTTCCATACCAGCAGGCATTTCATCTTGTGAAGCTTGCACATGTATTGACATTGAATATGTACGTTCAACACTTGAACCGCTTGAAGTTGATTTTTTATATGCAACAGCAACGTTTAATTTAGCAGAGCCTGAAGGCCAGCGTTGTTTAACCTCTAAATTTCCGCCTATAGATAAATCACTGCTTTGACTTTGCGTTTCCATTGAAGTAATTTTTGCATTAAAATCAATAGTGATAATATCAACTTTAATAAATGGAATTGGAAGCATTGTTAAAATTGGTACAGAGAATTGCATTGTTTGATACACCGCTGGTACTGCATCTACTGGGGTAACCCCCGCAACATGAGCAACATGAACAATCTCGGGTATATAGACAGGGAATCCAGCCTCATGTCCTGTAGCAGCATCATTTGCAACTCCGCCATTCGCTTCTAAAACCATAGGAGCCATTCCATTAGGATAATCAGGATCACCAACTTGTGGACTAGCATTCACTTCAGCTACTTCAATAACTTCCTTTACGGCAGGCTGATAAGGTTGAACTTCTTTTGGGTATTTAAAATCAACGTATACGGGAGTATTTCCTATATCAACACCGTTTGCGTCTGTTTGTCCCGCTGGATAAAAACCAACATCTTTAATAAATGCTGCTGTAGATTGTGCAGCCATTGATTGTGCAGTAATAACTGCGTTAAGAGGACCTCCGATTAAGTTTCCAAAATCAAGTGCCGCAAGTTCTGTACCTGGATTTGCCATAATGTTTATTTATTTATTTATTTTTGCCTACTCTTTGTCGGATTTTCGACTAACTCCGTTTTATTTAAATGTGGTAAAATATAATTATTTTTCTCAATTCCAAGTTGCTATACACTTGGTACGAATCGTCAAGCATGACGTACAACG
>JANYDJ010000025.1 GCA_025363675.1 Flavobacteriaceae bacterium
CATTGTTTTTTCAAAAAAAAATTTACTCCGGTAACAAAGATATATACTCCGATAACAAAAATATTTACTCCGATAACAAAGATATGTATGTTTTGAATAAACTTATGTACGATTTTGAAAAACTTATCTATGTTTTCAATAAAGGTATGTCCGTTTGTAATAAAGGTATGTCCGTTTGCAACAAAAGGACTTAAGTTTTTGAGCTGTGAAGATGCTTCTAACCCTCTGAAACCCGCTTGGGAGTAATTATTAACACATTTGTCGTATATTTTATTCTGTGAATGAAAATTCATATCAGAAAACTGAAAGGCAATTGTAATCGAAATAATTCGATTGTGCAAATTTTATTTTCGTTTTAATGTTTTTTATTTCCCTTTAAAACGGTCAACTTATTTTAGGCAGCAACAATATGTTTCGCTTACCTAAAAATATATATTTGTTTATTCAAATTGGATATCGCATAAATTCCTATACAGCCCTCCTGTTTGGGCATATAATTCGGTATGCGTGCCTTGCTGGGCAACAGTTCCATGGTTTATTACCACAATTTGATGTGCATTGCGTATAGTGCTTAATCGATGGGCGATTACGAACGAGGTACGACCTTGCATTAATAAGTCCAATGCTTCCTGCACCACTTGTTCGCTTTCGCTATCGAGGCTGCTCGTGGCTTCGTCCAAAATAAGTATAGCTGGGTTTTTTAATATGGCCCGAGCAATAGCTACGCGTTGGCGTTGTCCGCCAGATAATTGGATACCTCGTTCGCCCACAATGGTATGATAACCTTCAGGAAACTGGCTGATAAAATGATGTGCGTTTGCTTTTTTGGCTGCTTCTTCCACTTCTTCTTTGGTGGCTGTAGGGCGGCCATATAAAATATTCTCACTAATGCTTCCACCAAACAATATCACATCTTGTGGTACTAAGGCCATCTGGCTTCGCAAGTAGGTGAGCGGATAATCGGTGCTAGGTTTCCCGTCTATCATTATTTGTCCGTTTTGGGCTGAATAAAATCCCAACAATAAATTGGTGATTGTTGATTTACCGGTTCCACTTGGCCCTACTATAGCAATTTGCTGCCCTTGTGCTGCACCAAAAGATATATTGTTGAGCACATTCAAATCGGGCCTACTGGGGTAATTGAAAGATATGTTATTAAATGCTACTTCTCCTTTCAATCGGGGCTGTGCTTCTATAATAAGATTGGTATCGATGGTCTCCCCTTTTTCACGCAAAATTTCACGCACCCGCTGTGTGGCCCCAATAGTTTTTTGTAGTTGGCTAAACATATCTGCAAAGCCCGCCATGGTTCCACCAACAAAACTGGTGAGCACCACAAATTTTACCAAATCGCCTACTGATATATCTCCTGCTTGCACCAATCCCACGCCATACCATACCACAAACCCAATGGCTCCGAAAACAGAAAATATTAGGCCCGATATAAACAAGCCCCTAAAGAATGCATTTTGTATAGCAGTCTTCACTACCATATCCATACTTTTTCCATAGCGGCGTGTTTCGAAACCCTCGTTTGTAAAAGCTTTTACTATACTGATTGCTTGAAATGCTTCGTGCACAATGGTTCCGGTATCGGCAAGTTGGTCTTGTGCTTCTTTCGATTTTTTGCGGATGCGAACCCCAAACACCACGGCCAATACAGCAATTACGGGAACCACGCCCAGCATAACCATCGCCATTTTGGGCGATATGAAAAATATAAGCCACAAGCCTGCCACCAAGGTAATGATACCTCTTAAAAATTCGGCCAGCATTGATGATATAGCATCTTGAATTTGGCTAAGGTCGGCGGTTATTCTACTGCTAAGTTCTCCCACCCTGCGTTGGGTGAAAAAGTTCATGGGCATAGTTAATATTTTTGAAAAAACAGATTTACGTAAATCCGCCAATGAGCGTTCTCCTGCTTGCGTGAGCATATATACCCGCATAAACGAGAATATCATTTGCAAACCCAGCTGACCTATGATAAGAAACAAAACGGTGGTGCGTGAAATTTCAGTAATACCCAATAAATTTTTCAGTGTTGTGGCAATCTCACCTCCGGGAACGGCTGCTCCAGTTTGGTGCTTGGGGTCTACTACATCAATCATTAATCCCAATAAAAAAGGGAACAGCAAGGTGGATAAAGCAGATAATCCTATAAATAATAAACCGAGCCAAAAGTATATACGATAAGGTTTTACATAATCGAAAACCATTAGCGATTGTCTGAGCGATTCACGCGTTATTTTTGCTTTCGGCATTTCAGTTTCTTTGCCGTTGGTAGTAGTTTTTCCGCGTCTTGAGGCCATATTCGAGTTGTGGGTTGTGGGTTGTGAGTTATGAGTTGTGGGAGTTGATGTCAGTTTAGAATCTCGCAACTCGCAACTGAAAACTCACAACTTTTTTAATATGCGAAAATATGTTTGATAGCTATGCCCGGCCTCATAAAAATTTTGAAACGTAAAAATAAGTGCTTTAGGCAAATATTATAATACGATGCGGGCTTAAATATTTTAGTCTAATTTTGAAGCCTTGAAAAATTAAATGATCATTACAATAAAAAACAAATAATTCCGTTATAAAAAACATGATGAAGAAAACACTATATATTATATGGGCAATTGTTTTAATCAATGCCTGCAAAAATGAAAATGAACCCAAACAAGTGGGTAATGCAAAATTTTATATAAAGAATAACGGCCCTAAGCCGGTGCTGGGCGATAAGATTAAAATGTCGTATAAAATGTTTTATGCCATGCCCAATGGGTTAGTTAAAAAGCTTTACAGAAGCAATGATTCTGTGGATCAAACTATTTCGCTTGAAAAAGATTTTGTGGACGGACCTGCTTACTGTGTGCTTCAAATGGGAGTGGGCGACAGTGCTGAATTTATGGTAAGTGCAGATTCTATTTTTAAATTAAGAGACCAGCCATTGCCTGACTTTATGAAAAAGGGCGACAAAATAAAACTTGTTGTAAAACTTAAAGCAGTAATGCCGCAAGGAGCAGGCGATGTTAAAATTCAGTTAGACCCCAACGGAAAAGTCAATTAATAATTGATTGGTCTTATCTTTGCAAACTTAAATAAAAAACATAAGCAATGCAAAAAATAACCTTCCTTTTTTTATCCATGATTTTGTGTAGTTCTATATTATTAGCACAAACAAAAACCACGAAAACCCAAATCAATCCAAAAGCAAAAACGGTTGCTAAGCCCACCGCTCAAGTAATTAAAAAACCCATTATCAAAAAATCAATGAACGATACCATTAAGGCCCCCGGAGGGATGCAAATTATCATTACCCAACAAAACAAAAACCCACGTGCCGAAGATGGCGATCAAGTGAAGGTACATTATATAGGAAAACTAACCAATGGTACCGTATTCGACCAATCGGTAGGAAAAGGCGAACCATTCGCTTTCACTATAGGAAGTCATACGGTGATAGAGGGGTGGGACCAAGGGCTTAAATATCTTGGAAAAGGAGAAAAAGCTACTTTAATTATACCACCATCCATGGGATATGGAGAAGCAGATCAGGGTCCTATACCTGCAAATTCCACTTTAATATTCGATGTGGAATTAGTAGATGTAGTGAAACCAATTCCGATTAGCTTAGAAGGCAAAGATGTAATTACCACCACCAGCGGCATGAAGTATTATTATATACAAAAAGGCAATGGCCGCAAAACCCAAAACGGCGACAAGGTGAGTGTGCACTATACTGGCAAGTTGATGACCGGCAAAAAGTTTGATAGCTCGCTTGACAGGGGTCAGCCATTTGATGTTCTTTTGGGTCAGGGGCGTGTTATAAAAGGTTGGGAAGAAGCATTGTCATTAATGAATGTGGGCGATAAAGCCGCATTTGTAATACCCGCAAATCTTGCTTATGGCGAACGCAGTGTAGGTGGAGTGATACCCGCCAATTCTACTTTATATTTTGAAATAGAAGTGTTGGATGCACAGCCCGATAAAACACATACTGGCGGGGATGCCGTGGTGGAACAGAAACAAGTACAATCAAACGTTACCGCTAAATGTCAACCACATCCCTTTAATATAGCAGGAAAAAAAATAGAGACCACTGCCTCTGGTCTTCAATATATAATAGTAAAGAAAAGTGGTAGTGGCATAAAACCCACTGCTGGGCAAACTGTGTTAGTACATTATACAGGCAGTTTGGCTAACGGCAAAAAATTTGACAGCTCACTTGATAGGAATCAACCCTTACCTTTTCCGCTTGGGCAAGGATATGTTATTAAGGGTTGGGATGAAGGAATTGCACTGATGGAAGTTGGCGATTGTTTTCGTTTCGTTATTCCGCCAGCACTTGGTTATGGAGAACTAGATAAAGGAGCTATTCCTCCAAACTCAACTTTGGTTTTCGATTGCGAGTTGATGGGGATACAATAATATTGTATTTTGGCAAAATATAGTTCGCTCTTCTTTTTATTGTTATATAATATATGCAATGGTCAAACCATGCCGAAGAGCTTGTTGTGGAAGGTGAGTGGGCATGGAGCAAAAGGCGATTGTTATATATTCGGCACCTTTCACTTGGGAATAAAACCGAATGCCGAAAAGCTTGCCCAATACGATTCTGTCATTAATATGTGTGAGGTTTTTTATGGGGAGATGAATCTAGATTCTGTTGACCAAAATAATATATTAAAACATGCTTTTTTGAAAGGACGCAATCTCGAGAGTTGTTTTAAACCCGAAGATTTC
Source organism: Flavobacteriaceae bacterium (assembly GCA_025363675.1). Lineage (GTDB taxonomy): Bacteria > Bacteroidota > Bacteroidia > UKL13-3 > UKL13-3 > CANJUD01. Next base: position 4,732 of record JANYDJ010000025.1, read on the forward strand.
CAATGGGTTTCTAAGCACCTAAAAGATAGTAATGACATTGATATAGCAGACTATAAAAAATTTAAACCTGCATTTATACAAACCGTATTAGCTGCAATGGAATTGATGAAATCGAAAAATGTGGATGATAAGAATTTTTCAATCGATCAAAAATTATTTTCGATGGCTAAAGCCAGGCACAAGAAATTACGCGGTTTAGAAACAGATGAAAAACAAGCGTCGATGTTATTTGATGAAACAACTGTGGAGCAGCAAGCCACAAATTTTATTGAAACATTGAAAAAAGAAAATGAAAAGGAAGATACAGGAATGCTCACCAAACTATTCGACTATTATAAGGCTGGCGATTTAGAAAATTTGAACAAGTTGGCAAACGAAACAGAAATAGGATTTGATAAGGAAGTGTTATTAGACAAACGTAATAAAAACTGGGTCGATATATTTTCCGATCAAGCCCCTAAGCAAACGATGTTTATTGCTGTGGGTGCTCTGCATTTGCCTGGCAATATAGGCTTGCTAAATCTGTTAAAGCTAAAAGGATATACAGTTTCTGCGGTAATGTTAAAATAATTTGTATAGTTTTATCGCATCAGCATAATGAAATATGATATTATTATAATAGGCGGTGGGATAGTTGGATTGGCAACAGGTTATCATTTAATAAAAAAGAATCCCCAATTTAAAGTTGCTATTTTAGAGAAGGAGAGCGAAGTGGCTTGTCACCAAACGGCACATAATAGCGGTGTAATACATAGTGGTATTTATTATAAACCCGGCAGTAGTAAAGCCATTAACTGTTTGCGAGGTTATGATATGCTAATTGAGTTTGCCAAGCAGTATGATATTCCCTATGAACTATGCGGAAAAATAATTGTAGCAACCGATGAAAAAGAATTAGCCGCATTAGAAAATATATATCATAGAGGAATAGAAAATGGGTTGCAGGGATTACGCAAAATAAATGAAGCACAAATAAAAGAATATGAGCCGCACTGTGCGGGTATCAGTGGCATTGTGGTGCCACAAACGGGCATTATTAACTACAAACAGGTATCCTTAAAGTTAGCAGAAATTTTTATAGAGATGGGCGGTGAAATATATTATAATGAAAAAGTAGTTGATATAATAGAGCAAGATGAGAATATCATAAAAACCGATAAAAATATATATCATACTACGTATATTATAAACTGTGCTGGTTTGTTTTGTGATACTATTGCGGCGTTGAGCGAGGACCATTTGAATGTGCGTATTATACCTTTCCGTGGCGAGTATTATATACTCAAAAAAGAAAAACAATACCTTGTTAAGAATTTAATATACCCCGTTCCCGATCCTAATTTCCCATTTCTGGGCGTACACTTTACCCGTATGATTGGCGGTGGCATTGAGGCGGGACCCAATGCAGTATTTGCATTTGGTAAAGAAGCCTATAAGAAAACGGATTTTAATTTGAAAGAATTATGGCAATCATTATCATGGCCAGGATTTAGAAAAGTGGCCATGAAATATTGGAAAACAGGAATGGGCGAATTTTACCGTTCATTTTCGAAATCGGCATTTACCAAAGCATTGCAACGTTTAATTCCCGAAGTGCAAAAAGATGATTTGCAGCCTGGAGGTTCGGGCATTCGTGCCCAAGCTTGTAGCAGAGATGGGCAGTTGCTGGACGATTTTTCTATAGTGGATAAAGGAACTATTATACATGTGCTCAATGCTCCATCGCCAGCTGCTACCTCTAGTTTATCAATTGGTTTAACTATTGCAGAGATGATGCAGAAAAGAAATTATTAGAAAGATGAAACTATTATATATTATATTGATTTCCGTTGTTTGTTCATCAAATGTTTTTGCCCAACAATTTGATACTATTACAGTAAATACTGCAACAAAAAAAATCACCGTTGGGAAACATATTATACTCCCAACTACTACTATAGAAAAAGTGAAAAAAATGTTTGGAGCACCTGATAGAATAGAAAAACTTGCTGGCAGAGAACGCGTGTTTGCTTACGACAGATATGGTTTTTCAGTGGAGATAGGAAGGGATACAGCAGTAAGAACACTTTCTTCATTTGCTGTTACCTATAATTTTGATGGCGACAAAAAAGTTTCTAAAAATGTATATACCGGCGTATTGTTATTGGATCACTATCATATAGTAAAAGCAACCACAGGCGAAGCCATTAATAAAAACACTACTATCAAATTAAATTGTTTGGGAACTATTATGTGTGTTACTGACCCCAATTGGAAAGGAATGGGTGTAATGGTATCATACTATAAACCCCGCCAAGAGATTGCGGTAATTGGTTTTCGTTTAAATTAATCTTAAAGTCATTTATCCCATTATACTGTTCGCCGCGACGAATATTCTAGCATCTCTCCAAGTTTTTTTTTGATACTGAAAAAACTTAGCATAATGCCATAGTGAAACTAATTGCGAAGGAGTCTAATTCTTAGCATTATTATAATGAAGGTGATATCCTTTTTTTTACGCAACTTTGCAGCATGGCCACACTGTCAAATCAAAAACATTATACCATTAGGGAACTGGGCGAATTGCTTGCAGCTAGGGAGCTGCATCAGTTAGGTGCTGATATTACAAAAGCTATAGAACATTGCCACCAGTTTTTGCAACAGAAAATAGCCAAGCCAGGTGCTGTATTTTATGGTATCAATACAGGTTTTGGCTCTTTGTGCGACACGGTTATTGATAACAATCAATTGGAACAATTACAAACCAATCTGCTTCGCTCGCATGCATGTGGCACGGGCAAACAAGTTCCTAGCGATGTGGTTCGTGCCATGTTGTTGTTAAAAGTGTTGGGCCTAAGCAAAGGTTATTCTGGCGTGCAGCCACAAACAGTGCAAAGACTTTTAGATTTATTCAATAATCATATATATCCAATCGTGTACGAACAGGGAAGCTTAGGTGCATCGGGCGATTTGGCTCCTTTGGCACATTTATGCTTGCCTTTATTGGGCGAAGGAGAAGTATTATATAATAATAAAACACAACCTGCATCAGCATTAAAATCTTTATTCGAACCTATTACCCTAGGTCCCAAAGAAGGATTGGCTTTAATAAACGGAACGCAGTTTATGAGTGGGTATGGAACTATTATATTATTAAAAGCTGCCCAATTAATTGAAGCTGCCACGGCTATTGCAGCTCTTAGTGCAGAAGCGTTTGCCTGTCGTTATGATGCTTTCGATTCGTTGGTGCATGGTATCCGTCCGCATGTGGGGCAGGTGAGTGAAGCCCAACAATTTTTAAAATGGATTGAGGGAAGTCCATTCGCTGCTGAGCAAAAAACGCAGGTGCAGGATCCTTATTCATTCCGCTGTATTCCGCAAGTGCATGGTGCTACCCGTGGTGTATATAATCATGTATGTAGTGTGTTCGAAACAGAGGTAAATGCAGTGAGTGATAATCCCAATATTTTTGCCAATGAGGATCGTATTATATCCGGGGGAAATTTCCATGGCCAGCCCTTAGCATTGGCATTAGATTATTTAAAAATTGCACTGCATGAAATAGGAAATATATCTGAACGTAGAACTTATCAGTTGGTGTCTGGTCAACGCGGGTTGCCGCCATTTTTGGCTCCCAATGCTGGGGTAAATTCTGGGTTTATGATACCACAATATACTGCAGCAAGTATTGTAAGTAAAAACAAACAATTATGCACACCTGCCAGTGCTGATAGTATAGTAAGTAGTAACGGGCAAGAAGACCACGTGAGTATGGGAGCCAATGCGGCTGTGCAAGCTTATGAAGTAGTGAATAATTTGCAACAAATTTTAGCTATAGAATTAATGACCGCTGCACAAGCTTTCGAATTTCGCAGGCCGAAAAAGACTTCAGAAAAACTAGAAAACTTATATCATACTTTCCGCAAAGAAATTCCATTTATCGAAAAAGATATATATATGCACCCGATGCTAATTGCATCAAATAATTTTATTAATGAATACAGATTTATCCAATAAAAAACTGGCCCATTCGGGCTTTGTTAGTATAATAGGCAGGCCCAATGCGGGCAAGTCTACTTTGCTCAATGCTATACTTGGCGAGCACCTTTCTATAGTTACGCACAAGGCACAAACTACCCGCCACCGTATACAAGGTATATTAAGTGGCGATGATTTTCAAATTGTATTTTCCGATACACCGGGCACTTTAAAACCTGCACATAAACTGCACGAAAAAATGATGGGTTTTGTAAACGAAAGTTTTGCCGATGCCGATGTATTTGTATATATGATAGACTTGGATGATAGATGGGAAGATGATGAATTTGTACAAAAGCTAAAAAAGATGGAAACCCCTGTAATAGCGGTACTCAACAAGATGGATATTAGTACACCAGCAGAGGTAAATGCACGTATGGAACAGGTAAAAGAATTACTTGCACCCGCACATATATTAGCTATTTCGGTACTCAAAAAATTTAATGTAGATACTTTGTTAGAGTTGATTAAATCTTTACTTCCAGAGGGCCCCTATTATTATGATCCCGAACAATTAACCGACCGCAGTGAAAGATTTATAGCTGCCGAAATGATACGCGAACAAATTATGACCGCCTATCAAGAAGAGGTTCCTTATAATGTGGAAGTGGTGATTGAAAGTTTCAAAGACAATCCAACTATATTAAAAATTGAAGCCACTATATATGTAATGCGTGACAGTCAAAAAGCTATATTAATTGGCAAGGGTGGCAACAAACTTAAAATGATTGGAAGCCGCTCTAGACATACCATGGAGAAGTTTTGGAACAAGCAAGTTTTCCTTCACACATTTGTGAAAGTAAAAGAGAATTGGAGGAATGATGAAGGGTTGTTGAAACAGTTTGGGTATGAATAGTAATTGTTAATTATAAATTATAAATTATAAATTATAAATTATAAATTATAAATGATGAATGATGAATGATGAATGATACCCTGAGCGGAGTCGAAGGGTAAGGGCGTGCCCCTGCGGGTCGGGCTATACGCCTTACTGCGTGCCGGCTTCTATCCCTCACGCAGCTTCAATATATATAAACGTGTCGTCATTCTGAACTTGTTTCAGAATCCATTTGGGCACTCTGAGGGATGCTGAAATAAATTCAGCATCCCTCGGGTGTAGGTTAATTTACTTCATTCCCTCAATTTGTTCCCGCATCCATATTTCAGCAGGTATAGTTTTTCCGTTTGGAAATTTTACTTCATAGGGTTTTCCTGAACTGGATGATTTGCTGCCAATTTTTTTTATAAAATCATCTACGGTGTGTATATCATTTTTGGCATAATCCCATTTGCTACGTAGGTGTGAAGCGGCCTCTGCGGGTTTGTGTTCATCGCCATTTCGTATAAATATTAAATTGGTGTGTGCAATTATATATAATAGTTTTTCTATTTTTTCTTCTTCAGTTAAAGTAGTCGATTCTTTGGTGGAAGAATCTTTTATAATTGTAAAAATTGCATTGTCCTCATCAAGAAAATGGTTAATTAATTTCTTACATTTAATGGTATAAGGAACCCCATCAAATTTGAAATTATGGGCATCGCCCTCATGCACTGATTGCTGGAGAATAATATTGCTGTCTTCAATACATAGAATAGTTTGACCCGCCGTTATATCATCTATTTTTAAATGCATATTCATTCTAAATCCTGCAATATCAATACTACGTCGTTGTATAATGCTTATATCCATTCCTTTTTGAGGGATTTTTAAGCCATGTGGTAGGGGCGGAGTTGGAGGAGGTTGATTATTGCATGAGAGCAAAAAAATAACAAAGTATAATAAGATTCGATTTTTCATAATATATAATATTCTGCTTTTGGTAGGCGTTGTCGCCGACCAAAAGTGAGTTGTACTGCCTACCTAATTAAATGCACCTGATTTGCTGTATTATGTTTCCTGCCAAAATAGTCTTGAAATTCTATTTTGTATATATATACATCCATGGGCGAGGGAACCCCTTCATTCCTAAAAGTACCATCCCATTGCGTGTTGATATCATTGGTTTCAAACACTTTTTCACCCCAGCGGTTATATATAATCATATTGAAATGGGCAATGCCTTTAAAATACCCCTTGGGTCCAAATGTTTCATTCAAATCATCGTCATTGGGCGTGAAAGAATTGGGAATATAGAAAGTAAAATCGGGCATAATGAAAATGCGTTTGAAAGCAGTATCATAACAACCATAATGATTTTTAACTATCAGCTGTGTATTATATCCTCCGGTATCTTCATAATGATGTGCAGGGTTTGTTAATATAGAAGTATTGCCATCGCCAAAATCCCAAAATCCCGATATATATTGTTTCGATATATTGCTAAACTGCACCAATGCTTGCAGCGACGGGGTAGAATCGGGGAAAGCATTGATAATGGCTGTGGGCAGCGGATAGGGAAGAATGGGGGTAGAGTCACTAAATGAATCTATACAGCCAAAAGCAGAGATAAGTTTTAGTGAGACTGTATATAGTTTCGATTTGCGGAAAGTATGAGTGGGGTTTTGCAGATTAGATCCGTAACCATCACCAAAATCCCATGCATAAGAAGTAATAGAATCGGTTGAGTTAAATGATTTGTCTTTGAATTTGATGGTGAGTGGAAGGCATCCACGATACGCATTTATTTTATATCTAATATGCGGAATATCGTGAACTGTTATATAACTATTATATTGTTTTTTGCAACTGTTGCTGCTCGTGCAAGTTAGTTTCACCAAAAAATTACCGGCAGTATCATATAAATGCGAAACCATGGAAGTGAAGGTATTATAGCTTATTTTTTTGCCGTCGCCAAAATCCCATTCCCACTTGTTTATGGTATCTCGCGGAATGGTAGTGAGGTCATTAAATATGGTGCTATCGCCTACACACACATCGTCGGCTATAAATTTAGGTTCAGGAGCATAGTTTATATATACTGTTAAAGAAGTAGAATCGGTACAGCCAAACCCAGTTTGAGCGGCTACGGTTACCTTATAATTTCCGCCATAATTATATATATGTCCGATTCCGATATTTTTGGGAGAATATAACTTGCCTCCATTATCACCAAAGTCCCAAACAAACTGCTTAAATCCGCCCGAATCGATAGTGGTAGAGTCAGTGAAACGCATCAGTTCAAAAGCACAAGCGGTGGTGCTTGTAATTCTAAACTGGGGTAAAGGATATATATAAATAACAATAATTGTGGTATCATAACATCCCACAGAATTTTGCACTATTTGTGAAACGGTATCATATCCCGATTTAATATATTGATGATAGAATACCGATTGGTTGGTAACCGTATCTAAACCATCGCCAAAACTATAATAACGATACACAATGGGATATGTTCCGCCACTACTATCGTATAAGGTTGTGAGATTGTTGAGGCAACCATTGGCAGCATAAACTTTAGCAGTGGGTTTGGGATATATAATAATGTTTTTGTTGAAAAGGTCACTACATCCACTGTCTGAAATTACTTTAAAAGTAACGATATAATTACCACTATTTATATATTTGTGTTTTACCAAGGTATCACTAAAATAGGCAGAATCGCCATCGCCAAAATACATGATTCGTGCTGTAAGTTTTCCTGTGGCAACACTACTCTGGTCAACAAATACCACAGAATCATTTACACAGTTTTGTATTTGATAAAAGCCAGCTTTGGGTTTGGGCTGTATGATAATGATTTGTGTATCGGCCCACTCGCATAGTTTATTAGAAGTACATTTTAGCACTGCTTGGTACGCACCAAATACTTTATATAAATGCTTAATACTTGTCTGGCTTGTTATTAATGAATCGCCGTCGCCAAAATACCATAGTCGTTTGGTGATTGAGCCAATAGGCACAGTGGATAAATCATTGAATGCAGATGAATCGCCAAAACAATTATTAGAGGTAGAAATTTGTACCAAAGGATTTGGATGAACGGTTATATTCTGGGTAGTAGAATCAACACAACCATTAATGGAAGTTATATATAATCGTACTCCATAATTCCCGTTTATACTGTAATGGTGAACCGGGTTTAAAGTATTGCTGTTATTGCCATCTCCAAAGGTCCAGTTCACACTCCAGGTGGTGGTATTTGCACTGGTACTATCATAAAAATTAAGCAGGTCTGTTTGTTCGCAACTATCAGCAATGGTATAATATATTTTGGGTTTGGGAGTTTCGTATACTATTATATTTTGCGAAGTAGAATCTTCACAACCATTCACCGATTTCAGTTTTAGTTTTACTACGTAATTTCCATAGTTTGTATAAGTATGTAGGATAGTTTTATTCGTATCGGTTTTTCCATCACCAAAATCCCACGTACGGCTGTAGTAGCCATAAGCAATGGTGGATGTATCTATAAAATTAAATTGTTGTGTATGGTCGCACTGGCTACTGTCGGCAATATATATTTTGGGTTTTGGTACTGGATATATTTCTATGGTATCATACCTGATATCGCTACAACTGCTGTCGCTACTTAGTAAAAGACTGATGGGGTATTTCCCTGGATTATTGTATTTATGTGCAACCGTGGCATTGGTTGATTTTGTTGATTGATTTCCATCACCCCAATTCCATTTCCATTGGGTAATATTTCCTGCTGGTATGGTGCTTGAATCTATCAAGTACATACTATCATATATACATACTTGGGTATAATTAAAATGCGGAATTGGCTTAGGGCGAATATATACATTCTTCGATAAGGTATCTCCGCAGCTATAGATGGATAAGGTATTGAGCGTGATTTTATAATTACCCCAATTGTTATAGCCATGCTTTATAGTGGTTAAGTTTGTGGTGTCAATCGTGCTATCTCCCCAATCGCATATATAATATAATAATGGGTTGTTGTATAATAACGATTGTATATTCACTACTACGGTGTCATCCTCACAGATATTGCTAAATGTATATTTAGTAAGCGGATTTAAAGTTACCTTCACATTGGCTGTGATAGAGTCTTCGCACAGGTTTCCCGATTTTACTTTTAGTGAAACGGTATAACTTCCTGTGTCAGCATATTTATGCAAGGGATTTTTTAAAGTATCCGAAAAGGTGTCGCCAAATTTCCAGAACCATTTTAATACACTTCCATAAGCCATATAAGTGGAATCGATAAACAATACAGAATCGTTTTTGCAGAGTTTGTCCCACGCTATTTTTGCAACCGGCGATGAGTTAACCACAAACTGGGCGGTGCTGCTATCTGCACATCCCCAAGTGGTTTCTATATACATTTTTACGGGGTAGGTATTCGGTGTCGCATATTTATGGGTGAGATTGCTTTTGCTAAAATACGTAGTCTGATTTCCGTCGCCAAAATCGAAACGCCAAAGGGTGATACTACCACTATCCAACGTTGAATAATCAACAAAAGTAACGGAATCTTTAAAACAAATACCGGGCGTAGAAAAGGTAACATTGGGCCGTGGATTAATATATATAGTTTTGGTGAGCGTGTCTTTACAGCCCTTGGCAGAGTAAGCAATTAGCGACACATTTTTATAGCCTCCTTTCCAATAGCCATGTTTAATATTGCTATTATTATTCACTGTAGAAGTGGTGGTATCATCCCACAGCCATATATAGTTTGTAATGCTTCCTGTTTTAATACTACTGGTATTTGTAAAAGTAATACTGTCTTTTGCACAACCTGTGGTATTTGAAAATGCAGGTATTGGAACCGTATCAATGGTAATTACTTTCGTATAGATTTGCTTGCATCCGTATTGCGAAATGTCAATAAGTTTTACAGTTTTATTGCCAACACTATTATAATGATGTTTGAGGGTGCTATCATTGCCATTTGAGGTACTTGCATCGCCAAAGTCCCAGCTCCTGCTCGTTATTTGTCCATCTGTTGAGCTGGAAGTATCTGTGAATATAATACTATCGTTTAAGCAAGTATTAATAGCAGTAAAACCCATCGATGGCTTTTTGTATATTTGTATATACTGCGAAAAAGTATCAAAACAACCCGTTGTATTGGTTATTTTTAATACTACTTTATATATACCCGAAGTACTATAATAATGTTTTACAGAACTACTATAAGTTGTATAGTTTGTAGTTTGTGCATCTCCCCAATCCCAGCTCCATTTGTTGATATTAGAATTGTATATATTGGTAGAATCATAAAACACTGCGGTGTCTTGGTAGCAAGCGTTAGCGGTTGAGAACACGGGCGTTGGCAATGGGGCTATATATACATTTTTACTTAAACTATCTATACACCCTTTATCGGTATATATAATTAATTTCACGGTATAAGTTCCGGTATCATGATATAGCTTTTTAAAACTACTCTTGTTTGTAAAGTAGGTCGCGGTATCCCCATCACCAAAATCATAATAACGTTTCGTAATGGAACCTGATGAAACAGTGGAACTTTCAGTGAATGGGACAGAATCGTTCAAACAGGAATTGGTAACTGTAAAGCTAACAGCGGGTTTGGGATATATCACTATACTTTTGCTCACCGAATCTTTGCAGCCCAGGTCGCTTATCAAATATAATTTAACGGTATAGGTTCCCGAAGCAGCATAGGTATGGGATATGGCACCACTACTAAATATGCTGTCTTTCCCATCGCCAAAATAAATTCTTTTATATACAATGCTTCCTGATACAATAGTGGAAGTGTCGTTAAAGGTAGCTGTAAAGGGATAACATATATTGCTAAAGGTAAATCCGGGTTTGGGTTTGGGGTATACTGTTATATATTGCGAAACAGTATCATAGCAGCTATTGGCATTATATGTTTTTAAAATAATTTTATATACGCCCTCAATACTGTATAATTTTTTGAAACTATTTAATTTGCTGGTATATGTTTTGGTGCTTGCATCGCCAAAGTCCCAATCCCACTTGGTAATGCTCCCATAAGCAATAGTGGAAGAATCTATGATATCAAAACTATCTTTCTGGCAGGTATTGTTTAATACAAACTTGGGTTTTGGTTTATCATATATAATAATTGATTTGGTAAATGAATCCACACAAGTTTTATAGCAATCGTTCACTATAATTGTTACACTATAAGTACCATAAGTAGTATATTTATGTTTGAAATTTTGATTCCCAATTTGGTTATACAGGGTATCGCTCACTTTGCCATCGCCCCAGCGTACGTAGGTCTTTGAGCAATTATAATTGGTTTTATATACACCACCCAAAGTTGACGAATCGAATAATATAATACTGTCGGGATAGCACAAATAAGGCGTGTTAAAACTAGCCGCTGGTGTTGGGTTTACTATTATAGTTTTTGAAATGGTTGAATCGCATAGCGTAGCAGAGGTAGAGGTAAGTTTAACCGTAAAAGTGCCTGTATTGTTATAGTGATGGGTAGGGTTTTTAGATGTAGAAGTGCTTCCATCTCCAAAATCCCAAAAATAACTGCTGATGGTACCTTTTGGGATGCTGCTCTTGTCATAAAAGTTCACATTGCCTTTCGAGCATACATTGTCGTAAGTAAAATCGGCTACAGGCAGCACCGATATTATAACTGTATATATTGTTGAATCCTGCGAGTTACAATCGTTTCCGTTTGATTTTAAGGTAACCAATGTTGCTATATAAGTTCCGGTATCAGTGTATATATGATTAGGATTTTGAATCGTATCGGTACTGCCATCACCAAAAGTCCATTGCCATTTAATGGGTGTATATACACAAAATCCTTTAAACGAAACACTGCGTCCTTTGCATTCTTTTTTGCTGCCCAGCTCTATATGTTGCACCAGGTTTACAATGTTGGCACCGGCACTATATCCATAGCTTTCTACATTGCCAAAACCATAAGCAATGGCATTAAAACCACTATCAGCTAAAAGGGTGTGGTTGCCACTGTTTACGGTAGTTTGCGAGTATGCATAATTTGTATTTGCAGGTATTGTTTGCCATACCACTTTGTTATTGTCCAGATAAAAATTACTGGTATCATCGCTTTCCATTAATACATTTATATAATGTCCGCTTATCTGATAATAGGGCGAGCTATATAAGGTAATATCATTCAATTGTTGCTCTATGGGAGAAAGTATAACCATACTGGGGTCGCCGGTAACCCCATCGCATTTCTGGGTTCGCTGAAATTCTGCCAAGCAAATAGGTTGGTCGGCAACTATATATTGCGGTGAGTCCGTCATCCATTCATAATACTGACCTGCACTTAGCGATACAGAGGTATAGGTATTAATTTTAACGGTGGTATTACTTACCGATGCAATTACCCTAAATACATCGCCCCCCGATCGTGTTTTCCATGGGGCAGTGGCAAATGCTTTTCCCCAGGCACTAATCGGGTATAACTGTTGGTATAGATTATCGCCGCTATTGGCACCGGTGCAGCCCAAGGGGGTCCAGGTGCTGCCAGAGAATACAGCAACACGTTTGCAATTGGTGCCGCTGCTGGTTACTGATTTTATATAAGTGCCCGTTAAATCCGTATCCGATTGGTATTGGTATACTTCCCCTTTATTTATATATATATTAAATGTGGAACCCTTGGTATGTGCCCCACCAATGCTGCCTGCCGTGGGTGTTATTTCTATCTGGGTGCTATCATATAATCCAATTACCTGAAACTGACTAGCCGAGTATACGCCCGACGAATTGTTATATCCTGTCTGCATTTGTGTGGCCCCCATTATATAATATTCACGTCCTGCAGTTTCGGTAGGCAACACCAGTGTGGCATCCGATTTATTTTTAAAATATATATGTGCATATACCACTACAGGGTCTACCGAGGTTACGTTAATGCCCTTGTCAAGTGTGCATTCGGTACAGTTCATAATAGCATAGGTTTGCGGAATGGCGATAATAGTTACAGAGTTCGCACTCACGCTATAGGTAGTGCTCCAGCCATTGCCGGGGATAGTAACCGCACCACTGGTATTTACATCCGAAGTTATATATAATGCCATTTGGCTGTTGCTACCCTCGTAGTGGTTGGCATAGGTTACCCAAAAATCGGTGCCCTTGTTGCTGGTAACCTGTGCCTGTAAGCTATCGGCAATCAGTAATAGAAATATATATAATAGTATTTTTTTCAAATTTCCCCTTTGTCACTCACACTTTGCAAGCAAAGTTACTGACAAGCAAATATAGGGTAGGGTTTAATAACGGGAATGTAAAAAAATGAGTAGTCAGTGGTCAGTAGTTAGTAATCAGTAGCTAACGCGAGTTTGAGCCTCGGAAGTTGGGTCATAAGGCAAAAATATTGTGACCGCATTCTACTTATCAAGCGGCTCAGAAAATTCAAACACTTTGTTATTTTTAAAATCCAAATGTTCCTTATAGCTCACATATCCCAATTGGTTAGTCAGCATTTGCGTATTGCCTATAGTGAAATCAGGAGTATTGCTGTGGTGGTGTCCATATATCCAAGCAGCCGCATTGCTTTCTTCAATGAGGTAGAATAGTTCTACAGCAAATCCTTCCTGCAGGCTGCTTCCTTTGTATTGTTTGGGATAGTTATATAGTGTTGGCACATGGTGCGTTATAATTATGGATTTGGTATTGTCATTACTGCTTAACTCGGAGTTTATAAAATTTAAACTTGCTTGGTGTAGTGCATTAAATTCATTGGCCGTAAAACGGGAATTATTATATTTAATTACCTGAAAATCGCTCATGCCATTTTCTATTTCCCATGCATTTCGAGCACTAATTTTTGACCATAATGTTGATAGTATTAATTTCATATCATTATACTGAATGGCCACATCGTTTACCAAAGAAACATTAGCTCTAATATTTTCATTGAGTAATCCTGTTCTAGTAGCTGCATCAAAATAATAATATTCGTGATTGCCTGGAATCCAGTAGGTATACTTAAAATTATCAGAAATCCAATCAAAGAAATCCTGATGTTTTTCTATCAATACAAATGGAACAATATCTCCTGCCAAAATTAGTATTTCACCTACAGGTAAAATAGGATTCTGATTCAAATATTTTTTATTCACCTCAAATTCTAAATGTAAGTCGGAGCAGTATTGGATTTTCATTATAATGCTTTTTAGAATTCGTTTTTCAATATAAGTTTTACCAATTTTTCCAGCTCATCTAAATTTTGTGTAGCATTATATATTCTTTCCATTTTTACTTCATGATATTCATGAATAATAAAATTGCGAAATGAACGTGGTATATGCCAGGGATACTTGTATTTTTCAAGTATGGAGTTATCAATATAGCGTACCGCTTCTCCAATAATAAGGAACTGATACTGCACCGCACTTTGTATTTGAATATTAGATACAAATTCGGCCCCATCCACATTTGCAACAAAATCGCAAATGCATGCAATGGCTTTTATTATATGCTCAGCCCTTTCTTTATTTGTAGGCTTATCCATATATTTTTACTAAATCTTTTTGGGCACTTTCAAGGGCAAAGGGCAACAAACATCCCTCTTCCACCAGGTCTATTTTTCTTTGTAGTTGTTGTTCCAGTTTATATTCAATATCAGCGAAATCGAATAAGCTAATTTTCTTTTTGTTATCGAAACGTAACATCAAATCAATATCACTTTTATAGTTTTCGTCTCCCCTTGCAAATGAGCCGAACAGCCATGCCGCTTTTATTCTGTTGTCTTTTTTTAGATAATCTTTTAAAGTTTTAATAATAGTTTTTTTATCAACTTTAGTATAGTTTATATAGGCTACCTGTTGTTCGGCCATGTGCAGTGCTTTAATAGCCAAATCGTCTTCGCCAATTTCATATACCAACCGCTCACTTAGGTATAATACCATCAGTTCCTCCAAATTGTGTTTATATACTTTTGCCAGTTTCCTAACCACCTCTTTTGTTAACCGCCTTTCGCCCCGCTCCATTTTACTGAGGATGGCAACATCAATATCAATAAGTGCAGCCACCTTGCGAAGTGGTAACTTGCTTTCCGCTCTCAGCAGGCGGAGCTTCTCCCCAATATTTTCTGTTGACATTTTTGTTGTTGACTTTTTTTGTCAAAAATAGGAATATTTTTTTGATTTTCAGTGATATTTTTTGAGGGGGTTATCCAATTTTTTTTGAGGATTATGGTTATATTTTCCTTGATTTATTTTAGAAATTAAATGGGCGACGAAGAAAATACAGTAAATGACCCCCTTCGAAAGATTAGATATCCTTGAACAAATGAGAAAATTTTTCTATAAGGAATATCTTAATTCCGATGGCACTTGGCCACCTTTGGATAGGGTTATTAGAGTTCAGTATGCAAATTATTTGAGCAATTCAAATAGTAAATAATTTCAGCTTAGAAAACGGATATATATAATATATTTATTGCTCTAGTTCAGATACAAAATTGCAAAGGCTTATTGTTCCATAAATCTATCCAAGAGGTATAATAGTTCAACTATAAAAGTAAATATTATTTCAGGCTATAAGGGTCTATCATATTTAACCCTTCAATACTTTTAAAATCACTACTATGTTAGCAAAAATCCTACGAACCGTTTGTACTAACATTGACCTACTAATTAAATTTATAAAAACTCAAACGACAGTTCAAAAAATAGGTGTATAATTGCATGATGGAATTTTTTCTTACAGACATAGAAATTGATGCCTTAATTAACGAGGAAAATCCTATTGACCAACCCATAGCTGACTTTGGAAGAAAATTGAAAGAGAAAAAAGGGCATAAAGAATTTGATTTAGTGGTTGAAAGACCTGACAAAAGTGCATTTAAAACCATCATTCGCCAAAGCATAGAAAACCCTTTAGACTTTTCAGCAATCTTGGGTTTTATTCCACCAAAAAAGACCGATGTATTTTTATTGAGAAGGTATAACGGCAAGAGCCACGAGCATAGAAACAAGATTGAGAAAGAACCTTTATTTTACGACTTTCATATTCATTACGCAACAGAGAGATACCAAAAAGAAGGTTCAAGAGAAGAATATTATGCAGAAGTAACTGATAGGTATGCTGACCTGCATGGTGCAATTGATTGCCTTGTTTCTGATTGCAACATTATTTCAAACGACTTACAAGGAAATTTGTTTACCCAAAACTAAATGGACATACAAAACACTATAGAGAAAAATTTTAAAGAAAAGGTTTGTAAGGAAGTTCGCCTTGTGGCTGAAGGCGTAGACAGGTTTCGTGTTTTCACTCCATTTCAGTTTGACGACGGAGACCATTTTGCAATTATTTTGAAGAAAGTTGGAAACAATTGGATACTTTCAGACGAAGGACATACATATATGCACTTGAGTTATATTATGGATGTAAAATCTTTAGAGAAAGATAAGAGGGCAAAGATTGTAAGTAATGCAATCTCAAATTTTGGAATTACAGAAACCAAAGGCGTTTTGACAGCAGTTTTAAATCCAGAAAACAGCGGTAACATTTTCTACAACTATATTCAAGGACTTATCAAAATTACTGATGTAACTTATTTAAGTCGTGAAAATGTTCGTTCAACTTTTTGGGAAGACTTTAAAACTTTCATTATAGAGCATACCCCAAAAGACAGAATTGAATTTAACTACCACGATAAAAAGAATGACCCGAAAGAACTTTATAGTGTAGATTGTAAACTTAATGGAATGACTAAACCGCTTTATATTTTCGCAATTAACGGGGACGACAAATGCAACTCCGCAACCATAAGTTTATATCAACACGAAAAATGGAATAGTAACTTTCGTTCGGTATCAATCTTTGAAGACCAAGAAACTATTAACCGAAAAGTTCTTGCAAGGTTTAGTGATGTTTGCGACAAGCAATTCTCAAATTTGAATTCTAACAAAGACAGAATAGGAAAGTTTCTAGCAGAAATTGCAGAATAACTTGTAACGACCGAAAACAAAGTACTTTCGTTGACAACCCTCTTTTTTTGTACTTGCTAATCTTTCAAAAGCTTTAAGCAGTAAAGCACACATTTGTGGTTCTCAAATTAAGCAGTTGGTCGTGTTCGCCGTGGCGAATCCACCAACTATAATAAACGTCTTAATATTTTGCGGATAAAGTGGTTAAGTTAATATTGGGTGATTTAAACTTGCAGAAGAAATGAGATAGACATTTTCGTTGCTCATCCAACGACTCAAAATATCTGTTATGGGTCACCGCACGCC
>JANYDJ010000047.1 GCA_025363675.1 Flavobacteriaceae bacterium
CACTTTTGAATACTTTTTGTGTAAAAAGTATTGCCCCCACGGCGAGTGGACGGCTTTAAAACAGATCATGTTGGTCATAATTTTACGTAATAATATCAAAAAAAATACGGTACCCAAAAAGGATGCGAGCTAAACGCCTAATTATATAAATATATAATCTGGCGTAAGCCACATCGTACATCGTACGTCGTAAATATTTACAGTTTTTCTCCAAATGATAAATCCCCTGCATCGCCAAGTCCTGGTATTATATAAGAATGTTCGTTTAAGCTATCATCTACTGCGGCTATCCAAAGTGTAGCGTCGGGCAAGTTATTTTGCACATGGTTAATTCCTTCTGGACTTGCAATTACACAAGCAAGGTGAACTTGGGCGGGCATACCGTGTTCCATAAGGGCATTGCAACCTTCCACCAATGATTTTCCAGAGGCCAGCATAGGGTCACATATAATTAAAGTTTTTCCAGTTAGTGAAGGACAAGCCACATAATCTAGATTAATATCAAACGAATTATCGGCTTTGTATTTACTCCGTGCAGCTCCTACAAATGCGGCCTCTGCATTGTCGAATACTTTTAAAAATCCCTGCATAAAAGGCATTCCGGCCCGCAGAATAGTAGCAACTACTATATCATCTGTAGGTATAAAAACGCTGGCGTTAGCAAGTGGTGTTGTGATAGATTTTTTTTCGTAATGAAATTTTTTCGATATCTCATAAGCCATCAACATGCCCAATCTTTCTATATTAGTTCTAAAACGCATGCGGTCGTTTTGTATAGTTTTGTCACGCAGTTCAGCAAGATAAACATTTGCAATGGAGTTTTCGGTATTGAGGATATGCATATATAGTGGTTGATGGTTAATGGTTGATGGTTAATGGTTAATGGCCGTTCGGCAAATGTACGCGAAGCAACATTAATAATTAACCATTGATAATTAATCATTAGTAACTGGCAAATGTACAATCCAGCACTTAATTTTAGTCTTTGGAATTAGTCTTTGGGATTTGTACCCATAGTGCTATATTTGCCAATATGATTTAACTGACTGGAGGAGCTTGAAATTAAATTTATAAATCTATCTAATAAGAATTAATCAATAAATGCTATATATTAAAAAGATGAAATACAGATTTTTTTTATTGATAGTTTTAATTCAAACTATTACTATTTCTGGTTGTTCACAGCAATCTAATAATAAGGGACTTGTATTGCAATTGCCCGATTTAATTCCCTATTGTAGTGGAAATTTATGGGGATATTGCGATAAGAATAAGAAAATAATTATACCTACTATTTATGAAAAAGTACATTTTTTTGATACAACTCGAAGGCTTGCGATAGTTCAGAAAAATGGGCTTAAAGGATGTATCAATTCGAAAGGCAAAGAGATTGTTCCAATTAAATACAATACTATTAATGAATGGCATAATATGAATAATTATGAAGGAGAAATTATGCCACCTAAAAATTATATCATAGCGAATACTAGCCTATACACAAACGATGGATTACTGGTGTATGAGTTTAAAGATGAAACGGGTAAAAACAAACTAGATGAGATACATTTTTTTGATAACAATTATTTTATTGTTACGATTAAGGATTATTGGGGGAAAGGGCAATCGAATATATATAATGGAAATGGGGTCCCGATTTTAAAAAATAGCGAAACACTAGTCACTTTTTATTTTGTTCCTAATAAGGATAGTTTAATAATTGGAAAGAAAGATGGTAAATGTAAAGTATATAATTTATCCGGAGAAAATATCAATAATGTAAGTTTTCCATACCTGCATTTTTTTAATGAAAAGGTATATATCTATTCTGATGATTCGCTTCATGAAAAAGTAGGACTTGTTAATTTAAAAGGGGAAATTCTATTAAAATGTGAATATGCAGAATTAACCAAAAACAATAAGTATTTTGAAATCTTCGAATCATTCGATTCAAAAATGGGAGGAAAAACTTATTCGTTGGTTGATGGAACGGGGAAGGTTTTAAGTGACAAATATTATAACTTTATAGATCAATACACAGAAAAGAAGTTTATTAAAGTGGGTAGATATGCTGAGCGGTCAAAAAATAATTTTGAATTGAAGTATGGAGTTTATAATATAGAAAAAGGAGCCCTTGGTAATTGCATTTATGATGATATAAGAATTGAAAACGATGGCTACACTATTGCAAAATTAAATAGAAAATATATAATCATTGATTCCATAGGTAGATCTTATGATTGTCCAGCAAATGAAATTACCTATCTTGGAGATGGAGATTTTAGCATAAAAAAGAAGGAAAATACGGCGTAATAAATTCAAGTGGTCAAATAAAGCTAGAATGCAAATTTGATATGATTGGCAAAGTTCTGAACACTTGGTTTATTGTTAAGGAAAATGGCAAGTTTAGTTTCCTTGATTTAAAATTGAAAAATCAATTAAATATGGATTTTGAAGAGTGGCA
>JANYDJ010000054.1 GCA_025363675.1 Flavobacteriaceae bacterium
GTGGCTGTAAGCTTTACGGTATATATGCCAGCATTGGTATAATAGTGCAAAGGATGGGTGATTGAAGATGTTTGCCCATCACCAAAATCCCAAGTATAACTTGTTACATTTTTAATAGTAGTGAGATTTTTAAAGTTGATACTGTCGAAAGGATTTGGGGTATAATTGGTGGCCTTAAAATTTGCAAAACCATGTATTCCAGTACCACCTACTTCGGTATATCGTGCCATAAATTCTTGATAATATAAATTGGCAATTGTATCATCATGTATCACCAAGGTGTTTTCGTCGTTGTCGGTTTCTGCATTGCCGCTCCAATTGTGAGAACCTGTTAATACAATAGGATCAGATTTTTCGCTATTACAATCTACAATTAAATATTTGTTGTGAAGTTGCGATGATTTGTTGTCGGCTCTCATTCTTGTACCATATACATTGGAAGCAGCTAAGATATTTACTACATTAATAGCGGCAAAACTTCCTGCTGTATCATCAACAATGCCAGCACCATATACATTGGCAAAGGCACGGTTACGCAATGCCGTTGCAATATCGGTGCGGGTAAATGATAGCACACAATGATACTCGTCCTTGTTTGCTGTATTTGCAGTATTAATTATATGTGCTGTGGTGTGATCGCTGGGACTGAAATATTGCTCCACCCAACGGCCACCTATATTAAATTCGTGCGGAGTATTATCTGCTTTTGTAGCACCAAATTTTGCTTTGCTGGCATCGGGCATTAATCCGCTACTGCCATACATTTCTTCAAATTCAATAGTATATGCTTTTGCCAAAGTTTGGTCTTGTATAAATAATACATTATTTCGGTCGCTCAGTATTTGGCCTTTGGTTAAGTTACACGATCCGCCCCATAACCATGCATTATTGGGATTGGAATCATTGGCATCGATAATCATAAATTTATCGTGCATAATATTTGAATTTTGGGCGGGTCTTTGTATTACACCAATATTTGCGTCTAGCATAGTTAGCCCTATACTATTGGTCGATCCATCGCCCACCACTCTTACTTTTACACCCCGTGTATATGCATTGTTAAGTGCCGTTACAAAATTGGTAAGCCCATTAGGATTTATATTATATATTGCCAAATCTAAAGTATGCTGGGCCATATTTATATAATTGATTAGTGTGTCAGCAAAAGCTGCATTTACCTGTACTGCATTTTTAAAAGTAGCTACACTATTATCTACCGGTTGTGTAAAATATACCCTTATCTCGCCTGTTGATTTACTAGCTGTAGCCATCCGTACTTTGCGAGATATGGAAGTACCGTTTGTATTGGTAGAAGTTGCGGTAAGATAATATATAGTAGCAGGGGTTAAATTTTTTAAAGTATATCGGTGATTTTTGGTAAGTGCAGAATCACCCGCATAAATCGCTATGGCCGCATTTGTATCATAATCTAGGCGAGTGCTGCCATCGTTTTGTGTCTGAAAAGCAAGGGTTATACTATCTTGCCCGATACTGATGGCGTAGGGGTCGGAGAGGAAATTGGGAAGCGGAGGCAATACAAAATCCTCATATAAACGAACCAAAAATTGGAAACCAGCAGTAAGGGTTGTATCATAATATTTTGGATCGGTAGTGGTGCCACCTCCAGCCAGTGCTCCATTATTAAATATGCTCATAATCCCTACTACAGAAAAAGTACCAGAGGGTACATTTTTGTTTATAATGTCTCCATACCCAGCAGTGGGATTGGTTACACGCATGGGTGTTGAAATTCCTGAGTTGAGGCAATAATTGGTATTTCCCGAAAAGCTAGAGGGAGTATTGCCACAGTTACTACCCGATATAGATTTGATAGAGGTTACATTATTTAATTGTACGAGACTTCCTTCATATTTGAATGCGAAGGCGGCATTAAAAGGATAATTAAATTGAATAGGTGCTGGCAGCGGCAATCCTTTTTGAATAATAGTGATGGATACATTATTCGAAATCTGTAACAAGTTGTTGAAGTGTCCCAAATCGCCCGATACTTCCACACTGTCTCCGCGTTCGAGTGTACCGATAGTGGAAGAATATATACCAATGCCTGCAGTGCCATCTTGCACAAAACGTGAAGTACCCAGTTCGCCGCCATTCGTAATCACCCCTCTTACTGTTACATTGGCACTCATAGCTTTGGTGCGGGCCTCCGCTATGGTAATAAGTTGGGCGTTAGCATATATAGTCCCCATCATCAATACCCCTAATAATTTACTTTTTAATTGAAACATTATTTTTTTTATTTAGGGTACAAATTTAACCACTTATTTTGTGCCTGATGT
>JANYDJ010000148.1 GCA_025363675.1 Flavobacteriaceae bacterium
TGTTAGGTCCCGATGGGACTTATAATATAGCCCCTTTAGGGGCAATATATTGGTAAAAAGAAGACTTGTATAAAACTTAAGTCCCTTTAGGGACGCGACAAACGGATGTTCCGAACACCTGTGGTGGGGACACCAACCATGGAAAAGGGGACAATCAGTGGTTGGTGTCCTCACCAACCACGAGCGGAATGACGCTGAGAGAGACAATGACGAACTATTACAACCCCAACACATCCCCCATCGAAAAAACACCTTGCTTATTGTATATATATTCAGCCGCTAAAACTGCTCCCAAAGCAAATCCATTGCGGTTGTGAGCCGTATGTGTTATTTGTATCGAGTCGATATCACTATCATAATTTACCTGATGTGTTCCTGGCACTTCCCCATCACGCCTGGATACAATTGATAATTCTCCTGTATTAATTTCCATACTTTCATTCTCTAAAAATGCTTTGATAGTATGATAATCTTTGTGATTTTTAAAAATGCCCTCAGCCAAAGTGGAAGCTGTTCCACTGGGGTGATCTTTCTTATGTATATGATGTGTTTCGTCGATAGATATATGATAGTTTTGCAACTTGTTTATATAAGCTGCCAGCATCTCATTAATCTTAAAAAATATATTTACTCCCGGGCTAAAGTTTGTTGCCGTTAACATACTTCCATTTTGCTCTTTGCAATATTTTTCAGCATCAGGCAGATGTGTGTACCAGCCAGTAGTGCCGCTTACTACAGGAATTTTAAAATCAATACATTTTAATATATTATCAAATGCATTTTCAGGCGACGTAAGTTCAATAGCTACATCACATTTTGATATATTTTGCTGCGTAAATTCATGCAGGTTTTTGGAGTTGATAATTAATCCAATTTCATGGCCGCGTTGTAATGCGACTTGTTCCACTATTTTGGATAATTTCCCGTGGCCGATAAGAGCAAATTTTATATTTTCCATTTGGTATTTTATATTTTACTTGTCACTCTGTCCCGATAGCTATCGGGATTATCGAAGAGCGACATGGAGAGTGCTCTTCAGTTTGTCTATATTTCGATGAACTCAACATGACAAACAAACTCAGGATGACAATTTTTTTTAGAGTATTATATTATATTTTTTTGCAATTTCTATTAAATCATTATATACTATTTGATGCAGTGGTATTCCATATAACATACGTTCTTCTGCACACTCACGCTCAGGTTGTCCGGGTATGAGTACTGGATTTTTCGGATTGGTTGGGATCGATTTTTGAAATGTTTCAATCCATAAATCCATGTTTCTATAATAGTCTTCTTTTTCTTGAAATGCATCTACCCGCATCACCCCAAATATATGTCCGATTCCCTTGCCCGGTGCATTGGGTAGCACGGGTAGAAAACTGACAAACGGTGGCACAAACGGACCAAAATTGGCACCGCCCAGCACGCCAGAAAATATATCAACTACGGCACCCAGTGCATATCCTTTATGATAACCGAGTTCTTCAAAACTTCCGAGTGGCAATAGCGAACCTTTGTTTTTTAATGCATTTGCATCGGTTGTATTTTCTCCATTTTCCGTTTGCACCCAACCATTTGGAACTGAGTTATTTTTGCGTTGGGCAATTTCTAATTTTCCATTTGCAGCAGCTGAGGTCGCCATATCAACTATTACGGGATGATGCATTCTAGCAGGAAATGCAAAACACATCGGATTGGTTCCCAGCATTCGTTGCTTACTGCCCGCAGGTGCCACAAGCGGACTCGCATTGGTCATAGCAATTCCTATCATATCATGTGGCAAAGCTTTCATGGCATGGTGTGCAGCAATCCCAAAATGATTTGAATTATGAACCGTTACCCAAGCACTTCCCACTTTTTCTGCTTTGTCTATTGCTACATTCATTGCATAAGCACCCGATACTAAACCCAAAGCTAAATCAGCATCAATATTAGCGGTAGAAGGAGTTTCACGTGTTATATATATATTCGGTTTTGCATTCGCCCTGCCCGATTCTAACAATCTGATATAACCCGACAATCGGGCAACTCCATGTGAATCTATTCCGCGTAAATCGGCGTCTAAAAGTGTATTTGCTCCTTGCAGTGCATGTTCAGTTGAAAAATCAAGATGTTCAAACACTTGAACCACAAAGCGGTGCAATTTTTCGGAGGCTATTATTACTTCTTCCATTGAGATTGCAATGTTAATATTTAATTTTGTGAAATGGAAAAAGTATTACTGATAGGTGCTAGTCCCAACCCCGAACGCTATGCCTATAAAGCATTTAAGTTATTGACAAGCTACGGACATGAAGTGGTTTTGCTCAGTATAAAAAAAGACGAAATCGACGGCGTAATGTTTATCAACGAATTTCCCAAGCACGAAAATTTTGACACTGTAACATTATATATAAATCCGCAAATACAGAAACAGTATTATAATGATTTGATACAACTAAAACCCAAACGTATTATATTTAATCCTGGAACTGAGAATGAAGAATTATATAGTTTGTTGGATGAAAATAATATATCTTATATGGAAGCATGTACTTTGGTTTTGTTGCGGACGGGGCAGTATTAATACTACTTGTTGTCGCCGTGTCCGCGGCGGCGGATATCGAAGAGCAACACGGAGAGTACTCTTCATGTTTGTCGCCCTTCGATAAACTCAGGATGACAAACTTTTCATAATTTTATTCACCGCTCCTTCATTCCCTTCCGCAAAAGCCTTTGCGTTCTTCTGTTGTTCTTTCAAATAAACTTCATCATTTAGATATTTCTCTACTATATTATATAATTCATTTGCATTTGTTATTTGATGTGCGACATTATATTGAATAGCCTCTGCCGCTTCTGGAAACTTATTTGTTTTTGGGCCAAACATAACAGGCTTTCCATGCGATAGTGGTTCAATAATATTATGCAATCCTTTACCAAATGCACCACCCATGTATGCTATACTTGCAAAACGGTATATATTTGAAAGCATTCCTATATTATCAATAATCAAAATTTGTTTATCAGAATTGTTATCATACTTTGAGTACAAAACTGAATTGTTAAATTGTTTATATAGACTTTCTGAACGAGAAATATCATGCGGTGCTATAATAATTTTGCAAGATAAATTTGAAAATAAACTTTCATCTTCAGCCCAAGTGCTGCCCGCTATAATACAAAAACTTTGTCCGATGAAGTGCTGTATAATTTCATTCGTATAAGGTGTATTCGCTATCTGCAAACATCGGTCGTATCTAGTGTCTCCCGTTACAGACACATTATTGTAATTTAGGGATTGTAATAGTTTTTTTGAGCCGTTATTTTGGACAAAAAAATGGGTAAAGTATGATAACATTTTGCGGTGCAATCCTCCATACCATTTAAAAAAAATCTGATTGGGTCTGAACAATCCCGAAACTAAATATACAGGAATTTTATTTTCATATAAAGTATGCAAGTAATGATACCAAAATTCGTATTTCACAAAAAATACTTGGTTGGGTTTTATATATTCAATAAACTTTTTTGCATTGGATAAAGTATCGGTTGGTAGATAAAATTTATAGTCAATCAGTTTTGTATCTTTACAATATTCATATCCCGAAGGTGAGAAAAAGGTAGCGACAATCACTGCATCTTTCTTTTCTGCTTTTAGTTTTTCTATTAATGGTCGGCCTTGTTCGTATTCTCCGAGGGAGGCGAAGTGGAACCAAAAAATTGGGGATTGAGGATTCGGGATTCGGGATTCGGTGAATTGAGGAAATTCCTTTTGTCCTTGTACCCATAGCTTGGCTTTGCTGTGGCCTGCGGCGGCCATTAGTTTTGCAACCAAAGAATAGAGTGCGATGAAAGTATTGTACAAAAAAATCATGTGGGCTGCAAAGTAACTCATATAAACCTGTATTTTTGCAAGCGAACTAAAACAGCATGTCGATAATTGTAGAAAATTTGAGCAAGCACTATGGCACCCAAAAGGCTGTGGATGCTATATCGTTCGAGGCCAAAGCGGGTCAAGTGCTGGGTTTTTTAGGTCCTAATGGTGCAGGCAAATCGACCACCATGAAAATGCTGACCTGCTACATCCCGCCCACATCGGGCACCGCCACGGTTTGTGGTTTTAGTATTATAGACAAACCTTTGGAAGTTCGCAAACTTATTGGCTACCTGCCCGAGCTCAATCCATTATATACTGATATGTTTGTACGTGAATATTTAAGATTTATGGCACAGATTCACGGACTGGGAAAAGGAGCAAAAAAACGCTGCGAAGAAATGATCAGCAATGTGGGACTTACGCCTGAAGCCCATAAAAAAATCGGACAATTATCGAAAGGTTATAAGCAACGTGTAGGATTGGCCCAATCGATGTTGCACAACCCAAAAGTGTTGATTTTGGATGAACCCACTTCGGGCCTCGATCCCAACCAAATAGTGGATATTAGAAACCTGATAAAAGAAATTGGCAGAGACCGCACAGTTATACTTTCTACCCATATAATGCAAGAAGTGCAAGCCATGTGCGACCGCGTTATCATTATCAACCAAGGAAAAATTGTTGCCGATGATAAAACTGAAAACTTGGGCAAACAGGAAATAGAAGAATATATTATTATAGTAGAATTTGGTAAAGAAATTAATGCCGAATTACTTAAAAAAATATCGGGTGTAAAAAGTATTACAGCTTTGCCCAACAACCAATACCGACTTATCTGCGATAAAGATATACGTGAGCAAATTAATAAAACAGCCTACGAAAACAATATGAATTTATTGGGCCTGAGTTTGGAAAAACAGAAATTGGAAGATGTATTTAAAACACTAACAAAAAAAACGGATAAAGATGTATAGTGTTTTTGTAAAAGAAATCAGGAGTTTTTTAAGTTCGCTAATAGCTTATGTAGTTATAATAGTTTTCCTTATGGCTATCGGATTATTCATGTGGGTTTTCCCGGGCTATAATGTTTTCGATGGCGGCTATGCCAATATGGACAGCCTTTTCAGCATTGCACCTTGGGTATTTATATTTTTAATTTCGGCTATTACCATGCGTAGTTTTAGTGAGGAAAAAAAATCGGGAACTATAGAATTACTCACCACCAAACCACTTACCGATTGGCAAATTGTATTGGCAAAATATTTTGCTTCTATTGTGTTGGTTTTATTTTCATTAATACCCACTATTATATTTTATGTATCGGTATATAAACTTTCAAATCCCGTTGGTAATTTAGATACGGGAGCTATTATGGGAAGTTATATAGGATTGTTTTTTCTGGGTGCGGTATATGCTTCTATCGGCATTTTTGCAAGTGCGGTTACTGATAATCAAATTGTGAGTTTCTTGGTTTCGATGTTCCTGTGTTTCTTTCTGTACCAAGCTTTCAGCTTGCTCAGCGATTTTAAATTATTTGGTTCTTATGATAGATTAATAGAATGGTTTAGTATTGAAACGCATTATAAAAATATAAGTGTGGGAGTAGTGGATAGCAGAGATGTATTATATTTTATAAGTGTAATAGTGATTTTTTTATGGGGAAGTAAAACTGTTTTTGGAAGTAGAAAATGGTAATGATTATATGAAAAACTACAAAAGGCAAGCTATAATAGAACTGATATTGGTAGGTGTACTTTTAGTATTGCTCAATTTTGTGGCAACTACCAATTTCTTTAGGCTCGACTTAACAAAGGAAAAACGATTTACCTTATCACAATCATCTAAGGAGATTGCCGCTTCGCTTCCCGATGTGGTATATTTTAGGGTATTTTTGGAAGGCGATTTCGATGCACGTTTCAAACGTTTGCAACAGTCGCTTAAAGAAACTTTAGATGAATTTAAAAGTTATTCAAACGGGAAAATACAATATGAATTTATCGATCCCAATGCAGAAATAATGGACTCATCGGGCACCCCTCAAGAAAAGCAGGACCGCAGTACCCGTATGCAGCAACTGATTGATTTGGGATTGAAACCCACCTCGCTACAGATAGATCAAGAAAATGAATTTTCGCGTAAAACCATTTTTCCGGGAGCATTGGTTTCTTTTAAAGGTACCAAAGATTTTCCCATGAACTTTTTGCGTGAGCAGTTTGGAATGCCCGCCGAAATTGCCCTAAACCAAAGTATCGAAAATTTGGAATATGATATAAGCAATGCACTCAAAAAATGTGTGAATATTCAAAAGAAAAAAATTGCATATACGGTGGGACATGGCGAACTTGGGAAAGATTATACAGCAAGTTTAACCAACGAACTTTCCGATTATTATGATGTGGAGCGAATTAGGATTAATGATTTCACGGCATCAGAGCTCAATAAATTTGCCTGCCTTATTGTAGCAAAACCCGATTCTTTTTTCGAGAATTATGATTTATCCAAATTAGACCAATATGTGATGCATGGCGGCAAACTATTAATGCTGGTAGAAAATGTGCGTGCCGAAATGGATAGCCTAAGAGGCACCAAACAAACCTTTGCACCGATAGTGAATACAGGCTTAGAAGAAATGCTGTTCCGATATGGCGTTAGGCTTAATCCTGTATTATTAAAAGACCTGGCCTGCACCCGAATTCAGCTCACCGAAAATTTGCCCAATGGCGGTACCCAGCCCGTGTTTAAACCTTGGACTTTTGCACCCTTGTACTTTCCACAAAGTG
The DNA here is from genome assembly GCA_025363675.1 of Flavobacteriaceae bacterium. GTDB lineage: Bacteria > Bacteroidota > Bacteroidia > UKL13-3 > UKL13-3 > CANJUD01. Next base: position 6,643 of record JANYDJ010000148.1, read on the forward strand.
AACATCCCATTGTTAGAAACTTGGAACCTGTTGCGGGAATGTTTGGCGGCACACTCGATACCGTAGGACGCGATGGCGTAACCAAAACTGTTTTGCTTCGATCGAGCGACCATGCCAAAACGCTACAGGCACCTGTAATGTTAAGTATTGAGGGTAGTTTGGTGAAACAACAGGATATGATATTATATAATAATCAATTTTTGCCCACTGCTGTTTTACTCGAAGGCAAGTTCAACTCCATCTTCAAAAATTATGGTAATGATAGTATAACAAAAATACTGGATTATAAAAATCATATCGACAATAACCGCATGATTATTATAGCCGATGGCGATATCATAAAAAATAAAGTATTGTTTCAACGTGGGAATCTCATAGTCCCTTTGGGCTTCGACAATACTGACAAAATTCCAAAGACTTATGGTAATAAAAAGTTTTTGATGAACTGCATCGAATACTTGGTAGAAGGTTCGAAACTAATGGATGCCCGCAGTAAAAAAATTGAAATAAGACCGCTCGACCGCGAAAAAATAAAACTATATAAAAGCCAGTACCAATGGTTCAATATTGTTTTCCCCATTTTGCTCATTATCATATTTGCCTATATAAATAATTTTATCAGAAAGCAACGAAATACTTAGAATAGTCGTTAGTCCTTAGTGGCTGCCGCCGAATGGGACTAATGACTAATGACTAACGACTAGCTGACTAACGACTAACGACTAAAAAAAATGAACCGTACTATAATAATCCTCCTCCTATTTATCGCCATTTTGTGTGTGGCATTTTGGGGCAATAAGCAGGGCTGGTTTTTTAAGAAAACTGTGCTCAGAGATTTTGCCATTACTGATACTTCCGGCATCAACAAAATTTATTTGGTTGAGAAAAATGGGAAAGATATATTACTCGAAAATATAAACGGAACTTGGATGGTAAATAAAACCTATGAAGCATATAGTGCTTATCTGGACCAAATGTTTGAAACACTTCAGAAACTACAGGTAAAAACACCCATTGCAGAAAGCGAAATGGAAGGCGTTGTTAAACTTATTGCTGCCTCGCATACCAAGGTAGAAGTATATAAAAATAACCAAATATTCAAAACATATTATATAAGTCAAGGAAACTCGCAACACAATGGATCTTATATGTTATTAGAAGGCTCTTCGGAACCATTTATTTGTGAAGTGCCGGGCTTTGATGGTATGCCCAATATGCATTTTCCTACTGATATAAAAAAGTGGCGTAACAAAGTTGTATTCCGAATTAAACCAGAAAATATACAATCTATTAAACTTGAATTTCCTGATAATATGTCGGAATCTTATCAAGTAAATTATCAAAATACAACCTATACTATATCACCCGCTGTTACTAAAATTGATACAGGTTTTATATATTATATCAAAGGTTTTTTTTATGGTAAAAAGGGACAAGGAGTTTCGGCTGAGGCTTTTGGAGCTGAAACAAATTTAGAAAATGTAGACTCTATATATCATTCGAAACCCATGGTGGTATTGACTGTAACACAAGCAGGAAACAAAACAGATATATTAAAAATACATGCTAAAAATGTGAGCGAACGCACCAAAGCCCAATTCGACCCCACCAATATGCAAGCCGCAAAATTTGATACCGATCGTTATTATGCATTTAAGAATGGGAACAAAGAAGTGATCATGTTACAAGATTATGTATTTGGAAATTTGCTGCGTAGAAAGAGTCAATTAGCGGCTCCTTTAAATGCACAATAATGAAAATTTTAATTATTGAAAAAATGCACCCATGCTTGCAAGAAGGGCTACTTGCAAGGGGATTTGAGGTAGATTATTGTCCTAATATTTCCAGAGAAACTATCATAGAAACTATTCATAAGTATCATGGAATTGTGGTTCGTTCAAAAACCAATATAGATGAAGATTTATTAAAGCACGCTTCTCAACTCAAATTTATTGCACGTGCGGGTGCAGGTATGGATAATGTGGATGAGGTATATGCACAACAACATCATATTATAGGTATACATGCAGGGGGTGCCAATGCCAATGCGGTAGGCGAACATGCTATAGGAATGTTGTTGACCCTATTGCACAAGATAAATAATGGTGATGCCCAATTGCGGAAATATATATTTGACCGCGAGGCCAATAATGGAATAGAACTACAACATAAAACGATAGGGATTATTGGCTACGGCCACACGGGCAGTGCATTTGCCAGTAAGCTTTTGGGCTTCGGGGTAAAGGTATTGGCTTACGATAAATACAAAACGATTGATGAAACCAATTATATAAAAGCATGTGAATTGGAAACCATATTTGAGCATGCCGATATTATATCTTTTCACATACCTCTTAATGCTGAAACCAAACACTATGCTAACAATAATTTTATACAATCGTTTAAAAAAAATATGATTGTAATGAATTTAAGTAGAGGTGCTGTGGTAGATACAAATGCCCTTGTTCAAAATTTAAAATCAGGAAAAATAGAGGGCTGTTGTTTAGATGTGTTTGAAAACGAAAAATTAGCGACACTCAGTGCTAGCGAAAAGCTTGCTTTTCAATATCTGACCAGTCACCCCAATTGTGTTCTCACGCCGCATGTGGGCGGATGGAGTGAACAAAGCTATGAAAATATTTCGCAACTATTGTTGGAAAAAATTGATGCAATAGGTGATTTTTAACAACTTGACTGCTTGAATATTTAAGTTTTTTTTTGACAAAACTTCGTGGTAATTTGCAACCAAATCTGAGATTCTGAAATCTTATAAAATAATGAGGAAAATTAATTTGTATATTTTGTGCATGCTTATAATGGGCAATATAGCAGCACAAAAATTGGGAACCTGGAAAGCCCACATGCCTTTTAGCCACATAAACAATCTTGCCGAAGGAAATGGAGATATATGGACTGCTACCAATAGTGGCCTGTTTATGTACGATAATACTTATAATACAGTACGCACTTTTACCACCGTAGAAGGTTTGGGAGAAACAGAAGCCACATTAATAAGATATAATGACACCCATAAATTATTTATGGTGGTGTATGCCAATACAAATATCGATATCATAGAAAACGAAAATGTTTCACACTATCCCGATATTCTTAAAACACCTATTATTGGAAAAAAACAAATAAACCATATATATTATTATAGGAATTTTGCATACTTATCTTGTAGTTTTGGTATTGTACGTTTTGATTTGACCAAACGCGAGATTTCAGAATCGTATCAAAATTTGGGCTTGGGCGGCAGTTCGGTCGAGATAAATTCGCTTACCGTAAAAGACGATTCCATATATGCTGCAACACCTACTGGTATTATTGCCGCGTCAACACTGTCAGCCAATCTAGCCGATTACCACCAGTGGAAGTATATATATCAGAATTCTGCATGCTCGCAAATTATCACCCACGATAATCAAATTATTTTTGGCGTAGACGGCACCCTGCAAATATATAATAATGGTGTTTTTAGCCCTTACTATTATTTAGGAAAACATTTAATTACAACATTGGAAAGTAATTATGGAAACTTGATAGTGAATAAGGGCGACAGCATTTTAATATTGAACAAGGGTAATTTGGTAAATACATATAGAGACGCGGTAAAAAACCATGCTATACAAATTAAAAATGGGGATATTTATTTAGCCGATAATTCTTTTGGTTTAGTTATACACCGCCTCAATAGTAGCAGTCCCGATTATATTATACCAAACGGGCCTACCAGCAAAAATTTAACAGATATGTGTTTTGATGGCACCGATTTGTGGACCGCCACTACGGGGCCTAATCAAATATTTTCGCCGCTGTATGGCAACGATCGTTTTTCGCATTACGATGGTGAAAGATGGATCAACTTTACACAGTCCGATCCTATCATGAATAACATGCGTGACTTTTATAAAATAGCCGTTAACCCATTTAACAAAAAAGTATATGTGGGTTCGTTCGGTTATGGTATGATAGAAATGATAAACAATAAACTTTCGCAAGCTTTTGTGCCTGGAGTTAATGGTTGCAAGCTCGATAGTTTAAGATTGGGCACGTATGCTATTTTTCAAATTAGCGGACTCACTTTCGACGACAAAGGAAACCTTTGGATTTCGAATCCGGGAGCGAAAGATGTTATCGTAAAAATGGATAGCAACTACAAATGGGAATCATATAATCTGGGTTCGCTCTCGGGTATTTCCGATGTGTTTGTAGATATAGTATTGGACGATTTGGGACAAAAATGGTTGGTGGCACCACGGGGAAAAGGGGTATTGGTTTTCGATGAGGGAAATAATAGTTATAATACCGGAGGCTCACGTTCTAAATTGTTGGGAACAGATGTAGGCAGTGGCTTGTTGCCCGATTTGGAAGTTTCGCAAGTAGCGAAAGATAAGGATGGAAATATGTGGGTGGCAACAAAAAAAGGATTGGTGGTTTTTTATTCGCCGGGAAATATATTTACACCCAAAGCCAATTACGATGCTCAGCGAATAGTGATTACCGTAAATGGAAAACCACAATGGCTTTTTGGTGAAGATGTAATAAACTGCGTGGCTGTTGATCCTGCTAATCGCAAATGGGTAGGGACCAGAAATGGTGCCTATTTAATAAGTGCCGATGGACAGAAAATACTAAAGAATTATACCAAAGATAATAGCCCACTTATATCCAATTTTGTTTCACGTATTGGTGTGAACCCAACCACGGGCGAAGTGTTTTTTGCTACTGACAAAGGAATGGTATCAGTGAAAGGCGATGCCTCAAAAGGGGCTGATAATTATGATAGTTTGCTGGTGTTTCCCAATCCGGTAAATTCTAATAATGCAATGGTAACTATTAAGGGGCTTATCGAAAACTCCAATATAAAGATAACCGATGCGGCCGGAAATTTGGTAAACGAAATCCAGTCAAATGGGGGTATTGCAACTTGGGATATTAAAAATTTTAAGGGCGAACGCGTACATACAGGTGTATATCTTATATTCGTTAATACCGCCGATGCCTTAGAACACAAGGTGGCCAAAGTACTCGTGTTTCATTAATATAATAGTTATAGGTAGCCCTTTGCTTCGAGGCTCTTTCTAAACCGCCTAATGCTACCCATATTTTTCGTTGATACTTTGTTCACACAGATTTAACATATATCAAGCACTTTTGCAGTTCAATTTCTATATATAATTTGAAACTTGCAGGGATAGATATAGGCTCAAATGCCGTGAGGCTCATCATTAACAGGGTGATGCAAAATGGTAGTACACAACTTAAGCGTGCTGAATTTATTAGGGTTCCCCTACGCTTGGGCGACGATGTGTTTAGCCAAAAATTTATAGGCCCCGCCAAAGAAGACCAATTACTCAAAACAATACAATCATTTGCCCTGCTTATGGATGTGCACCATGTATCACATTACAGAGCTTGTGCCACATCAGCAATGCGTGACTCCAAAAACGGACGCGAAGTGGCAGAACGTATCGAAAAGGAAACAGGAATTCATATAGAAATTATTGATGGCTATTTGGAATCAAAATTAATTTTGGAATCGGTGATGGATTTTTTTCCAAAAGAAGGCGATTTTTTAAATATAGATGTAGGAGGTGGTAGCACCGAAGTAACGGTAATTCACGACCGCGAGCCAGTATACTCTCAATCGTTTAATATTGGAACTGTACGATTATTATATGGAAATGCAACGGATGAGGAGTGGGACAAAATGCATAGCTGGGTGGTGGCCAATTCCAAAAATCTAAAATCATTAATGGCTGTTGGTACGGGTGGAAATATAAACAAATCGCTACGCATGCTGGGCATGGGCGATCGTGATTCTGCCAGCTTTGAAAAATTGAAGTCATTAAGCAATATGATTAAGGACCATACCATGAAAGAGCGTATATATAAACTAAAGCTCAATCCCGATCGTGCAGATGTGATAGAGCCCGCTCTTAAAATATACCTCTCGATTATGAAATGGGCAGGTATCAAAAAAATATATGCCCCCAATGTCGGACTCAAAGATGGTATTATCAAAGAGTTGGTGGATGAGTTTGTTACTGACAAGGCAGTACTTTAAAACCTTTAAGCCAATCGGCTAAAATCTGTGTATTCTGTGAGAAACTTGATTGATATCAAGTCGCAAGTTTCCCCGAGTTTTGTAGCTTGACTTTAAAAAGCACGTCCCTCAAAGTACATGTAGCATTATTTGTAGTCGCACTTATATATGCAGTTACTTTTATAATAGCCCGCAAGGTGATGAATGTATATATTCATCCGTTTGGGTTTATATTAATGCGTGTTTCTATTTCAGCATTATTATATCTTTTAATTCATAGTTTATTTGTAAAAGAAAAAATTGTAGACAAAAAAGATCATTACAAATTTATTATATGTAGTATATTTGGTGTAGGTGCAAATATGTTATTGTTCTTTAAAGGGCTTGCAAACACAGTACCTATTAACGGTGCAGTGCTCATGACTTGCACACCCATATTTGTGGTAGTGGTTGCGGCTATATACGGCACCGAAAAATTAAGTTGGAACAAACTACTGGGCGTACTTGTTGCCACCACAGGTGCTACACTATTAATAGCAGGACCTGATTTGAAATTTAGCAGCGAAACAGCAGCGGGCGATGTAATGATAACCATCAATGCTATTATATATTCTTTTTATTTGGTTTACTCTCGCCCTTTAATGTCGAAATACAATCCTATTACGGTTTCCAAGTGGACGTTTTTGTATGGGAGTATATTTGTTTTGCCATTTGGTTTTATGGAAATCTCCGAGGTAAAATGGGAGCAGATTCCCACGCAAATTTGGCTTTACATCGCATTTATTATCATAGCTTCTTCCTTTGTAACCTATTTGCTCAATGCTTGGTCGCTGCGGCACGGCAGTTCTAGTTTGGTGGGAAGTTATATATATTTGCAACCTGTATTAACTACCTTGTTAGCCGAAATGGGCGGAGAAGATAAAATGACTGTAGAAAAAGCAGGCTATACCTTGCTTATTTTTGCAGGTGTATTTTTGGTGAATTATAAACTATATAAAAAGAAAACAGTATGATAAAATCGATGACCGGATATGGCCTTGCCAGATTTGAAAGTGAAAAGCTAAATGCCAAAGTAGAAATAAAAACACTCAATGGTAAGTTTGCAGAATTCAATCTGCGAGTTCCGCGTTTACTTTCTTCCAAAGAATTGCAAATCCGAAATATGCTGAACCAACATATTGTAAGAGGTACTATACAATGCAATATTACTTGGCAGTATAAAGCAGAAGCGTCGGTGGCAAATGCTATTAATGGTGCTGTGTTGGCCAATTATATAAAAGAAATTAGAGAGGCCACAAAAAATATAAATTTTGAAACCCAAGGAATATACAGCCAAGTACTCACCTTGCCCGAAGTGTTGGTGCCCAATGATCGAGAGCTTGCTGAGGAAGACTGGACACTTACCGAAAAACTGATTATAGAAGCATGTGCCAGCCTCAATGTTTTTAGGAGCGATGAAGGAAAAACTATTGAAACCCATTTGAAAGCGTGTATCAATAACCTGCAGCAAAATTTAGATAAAGTTGCTACTTATGAACCAGCGAGACTTGCGGCTGTGAGAGAAAAAATTCAGACCCAGCTCAACAAATATATATTACCCGAAAATATTGACAATAGCAGATTGGAACAAGAAATTGTATATTATATAGAAAAGCTGGATATTGCCGAAGAAAAAACAAGATTGCAACAGCATCTAACTTATTTTCTACAAAATATTAATGAAGCTGAATCAGGTAAGAAGCTTGGTTTTATTGCCCAAGAGATGCTACGCGAAATTAATACCATGGGCAGCAAAGCTAACCATTTTGAAATACAACAACTGGTGGTGGGTATGAAAGACGAACTTGAAAAAGTGAAGGAACAAGTATTGAATGTATTATAATAGTGCATGCTGTCAGTCTGAGTTTATCGAAGACGGCATTCGTAGGAAAATGTTTCTATAATATAGGCGAACAAGAATCTGTGAGAAGCCTCTTTAGTTTGTCTAATGTTTCGATAAACTCCACATTCCAAACTTTCTCATTCCAAACTCAACTCCACCGCTCCATTCCTACAATCTGTAAAATTACTTTTATATACCAAGGCTTCCTTTTTCCATTGCTCAATATAATAGTTCGAGTTGCTTAAATCAACTATATAGTGTCGGGCTTTTACCTTGCATGCCAAGTCTTCCCAATGTTTAATAGGTTTATGGCTGATGATGGCGTAATCTACAGAATCTTTAAATTCATGAGTTGGTGTATGGTCAATAATCAAAATCTTTTTACCATTAAATATATATAAACTTTTATAGTTTTGTAACTGCCCGCTATTATGCATGGAGGTGTCATATAAACTATATATTTGTTTCTCTCTTGCTCCCATATCTATCCAATGTTTTTGAAATTTGAATTTAACGGTAGAAGTATTATATAATATATTGGTATCGCCAACCGCAGTAAGCCTCTTAGAATCAAAAAAACCCAATACCGTCTTGCCTTGTATGGCATATACAACTACTTTTTTTTGATTTTCCCATTGATAGTCTTCTATTGTTTTGCAACCTAAAAAAATTAACATACACAAACATGCAGCATAAAAATTATAGCTGTTTTTATGCGTAAAAAATTGGGTGATAAAAAAGAATAAGAACAACAATAAAATCGTTTGCCAAAAACCCACACTCACTCCTTCAAATGTAGCATAGGGGATTTGCCCAATAAATATAACAATCTCGTCGGTCCATTTAATCAGATAGTCTAAGGCCAATCCCAAAGCAATAGCCACAGTGGGTATAAAAGAAAAGGCTACCAATAATAAACCCATATAAGTTATAATGGTTGAGAGTGGAATGATAAGCAAGTTTGATATCAAAAAGTAATTGGGGAACTGTCCAAAGTAATAAAACCCCAAAGGCGAAGTAACTAATTGTGCTGCTATAGAAACGGCAGTAATATTCCATACCTGATTCATAAACCAAGTATTAAAAGTAAACCAACTATAGATGCGTGGATGCAAAAATACAATACCCAATACTGCCAAATAAGAAAGTTGGAAACCCACATCGTACAATGAGTAGGGGTTAATCAGCAATAATATAAAAGCTGATGCTGCAATGGAGTTATATATATTGGTATTGCGATGAAATGTTTCTGCAATTATAATAATAGTAAACATTAAAGCTGCTCTATTTACCGAAGGCGATAAACCTGTAATTAAGGCATAAAACCACAGTGTAACTATGATAATACAAAACCTTAAAATTCGCAGTGATTTTTTGCGTTTCAGAAAACCCAATAAAGCTTTCAAAACAAAATATAAAATTCCCACATGCAAACCTGAAACCGCTAGTACATGAAGGGTTCCCGTATCAGCATAGGCTTCTACCAAATCTTGGGATAGATCTTCACGATACCCAAAAATGAGTGCAGCAGCTACGCCTTTTTGTTCATCGCCCGGTATATACTTTTTATAAATACCTACTATATAATTTTTGATGGTGTAAAATATATTATCCAACAGATGCGATGAATCTTTACCTATTTGCACCCATTCCCCATCGCGGGCAAAAACCTGATAACTATAGCCGTTAATTTTCATATAACGGTTATAATCAAATTCGCCCGGGTTGAGTGGTTTAGGAATTTCAATGGGGTTAGCGGTAATCAATAATATACTACCATGTTCCAGCTGCATGGCATTGCTATCTTTGGGCAGGTATAGCAATATATTTCCGCTTGCATTTATATCATTGTTATGCTGTAGCAGCCCCAAAACTTTTGCCCGTGCCCGCACCGATTTTTCACGAGGAATAGCATTTTCGGTTAGTTCTACTTTAATATATTGTTCTTCTTTTTGTAACTTGCTAAAATGATTTGGTTTGTAATTATCGGCTTGGGTAATAGGTAATAATAATCCCAATATAATAAATGCTAAATTTAAAAAAACTGTATATAATACTTTTGCTTTTCTAATATATTTATTGTGGAAGAAAGTCATTACAAATAGCATACAAAACAGAGCTGGGAATACCCATTGCAAAGTGGTGAAAACACTTATAAAATATGGTGACAGTGCTATTCCCAATACCAGAGGCAGCACCATTCTTACAAAGGGTACTTGGTGCCACGGATTTACCTGCTGCGTTTGTATAATATGTGTTTTATTATACTGGCGTACCCTAAAAAATTGTTGTATAAAATTAATGAGCCACTTCATTCAGCAGCCAAAAGTAAATCATAAAAATGGAAATATAATATATAGAAATTATAAATGTATACACTCGCCGTAGGCATCGGCTGTGGCTTCCATAATGGCCTCGCTCATGGTAGGGTGTGGGTGAATGGATTTCAATATTTCGTTACCTGTGGTTTCCAAACGGCGGGCTACAACAGCTTCGGCAATCATTTCGGTAACGTTTGCACCCACCATGTGGCAGCCTAACCATTCTCCATATTTGGCATCGAATATTACTTTTACCATTCCATCTTTTGCTCCCGATGCACTTGCTTTTCCGCTTGCACTAAATGGGAAACGACCCACTTTTATATCATAACCAAGTTCACGAGCTTTCTTTTCGGTAAGGCCTACGCTTGCTACTTCGGGCCAGCAATAGGTACAGCCCGGAATGTTTTCGTAGTTAAGAGGTTCGGGATGGTGCCCTGCTATTTTTTCAACACATATAATACCTTCAGCACTGGCTACATGGGCAAGGGCTGGGCCTTTTACAATATCGCCAATTGCATATACACCTTCTATATTGGTTTTATAAAAATCATCAACCAATACTTTGCCTTTTTCAGTTTTAACACCCAGTTCTTCCAATCCTATATTTTCAATATTTGTTTGAATACCTACTGCTGATAATACAATATCGCATTCGATAATTTCTTCACCGGTTTTGGTTTTAATTTTTACTTTACAACCTTCCCCTTTCGTATCTACGGATAACACCTCAGATTCGGTCATAATACTGATTCCCGATTTTTTGTAGGTGCGGGCCAATGCCTTTGAAATCTCTTCATCTTCAAGAGGCAATATACTAGGAAGAAATTCTACGATGGTAACCTTGGTTCCTATAGCATTATAGAAATACGCAAACTCAGCACCAATAGCTCCTGAGCCAACCACTATCATGCTTTTGGGCTGTGCGGGTAATACCATAGCATCGGCATAGCCAACTATTTTTTTGCCGTCCATTTTTATATTTGGTAACTCACGACTGCGGGCACCTGTTGCTAATATAATACTTTTGGCTTCGTGCGTGGTCTTTTTTCCATCAGTTCCGGTTACTTCTAGTTTTCCTTTCCCAATCAGTTTTCCCACACCGGCTATTACTTCTATCTTGTTTTTCTTCATTAAAAAAGAAATCCCTTTGCTCATACCATTGGCCACATCGCGGCTGCGTTTTATGATATTTCCAAATTCGGGTTTATGCTCTCCTACGGTAATTCCATAATCAGCAGCATGTTTAATATATTCGAATACTTGGGCCGATTTTAGCAAGGCTTTGGTAGGGATGCAACCCCAGTTAAGACATACACCGCCCAGTTCAGATTTTTCTACAATGGCCACTTTCAACCCAAGTTGACTTGCCCTAATTGCTGCTACATAACCGCCGGGGCCGCTGCCCAATACTATAATATCAAAACTCATAATAATTGTTTGTTAAAATTTAATTCGGGCTGCAAATTAAACCCAAATTAGGCATAAGACGATAAAATACCTGACCAAATTAATTTTTTCCAATACCAAAGTTTGAAAATACAACTTATCAATTTTCAACAATATCGATTTTCTACTTCTTCCACTTTTTTTATGTAAGTAAGAATAATATTGCCCTTGGCCACTATTAAAGATTTTTATTTAGATTTGAAATGAGTTTCAATCTTAGTATTTGCAGAGATAAAATCACACCAAAACTCACTGTTAGTAAGTCTGAGAATATGTAAATCTATTTGAGTACTGCCAGAAGCAGGGTTTTTAAGGAGTACACTGGTTTTATCAGATGAAAACTCCCAAATGAGTGATGCTGTTTTATTACCCGGGTCGATAAGAGTAATTTTTTGTCACTTGCAAATACCCATGTATTATCTAAATCATCTGCAATAGGAATTTGCCCTGCACCATTCAAGATTCGTTTTTCCACACCCCATTTACCCTCAAGACGAGAAGCTTTTGAACGAAGGGAAAATGAAGGGCCATCTTCATATTTTTTGCATGATTGAAAAATTAACAATCCGCAGGCAACAAATAATAATAATTTTTTCATTTTTTGTAGCTTGTAGTTTAAATGTATAAATAAAAGTTAATTTATTGTTGCAATATTAAATCAGGATATCTCAAATAAAAAATAAGATTTATTCCACTAGCTGATATTGTTCTTTTTCTTCTCTTTGAGATAAGTACGGATAAGTGTTCCCATTGCCACTACTATCATACCCAAGGTGATAAGGCCAATATGATTGCCCACCCAGGGAAATTTTTTGGCAAGCCAATAGCCGCTGCCCACCATAGTAATGGTCCACATTAAACTGCCAGCGATATTATAAAGCAAAAACTTACGGGCATCAATTTTAGCCACGCCAGCAACAATGGGTGCGAAGGTGCGGATAATAGGCAAAAAACGACCAAATATGAGGGCCAGCCCGCCATATTTATCATAAAAAGATTTGGAGAGTGCCACATAGCTTTTCTTAAAAATCAAAGAATTTTCTCGTACAAAAAGTTTATCTCCTACCCGCTTTCCAAATGCATATCCAACTGTATTTCCCAAAATGGCTGCGGCATTAATTAAAAATAATACAATCCAAAAAATATAATCATGGTTCACGGTTAAAAAATCAAACGTGTGATCAAAGGTGCCTTTGGCACACAGCAATCCTGCGGCAAACAACAAAGCATCGCCAGGCAAAAAGAAACCAATCAACAATCCTGTTTCGGCAAATACAATGAGTAACAGCACCCAAAAGCCGACATAAGTAATCAACTTTTGTGGGTCGAATACGTTGGGCACTTCTTGGACTATCTGTAATAATTGCATACGAAAATTTGTAGCCACAATTTTAAGCAAATGCCATCAATAAAACACGTGAAATATTTAAAACGTGGATAATCAATTACGAAGCATGAAAAAGTATACAACCGTTTTGTGCCCGACCCCAAAGAAAATTCACAATCCCTAGTTGCCAATTCGTAATTCGTAATTTCCAATCACTCCTTGCTATTGCTATCAACTATTATAGTAACGGGGCCATCGTTTACCAAACTTACTTGCATATCGGCCCCAAAACGCCCGATGGATATAGGTTTTCCTAGATCGGCAGAAATGAATGCTATCAGTTTTTCATATAATGGAATAGCAGTTTCAGGCTTTGCAGCTTCTATAAAACTGGGTCTATTGCCTTTTTTTGTTGATGCATATAAAGTAAACTGACTCACCAATAAAATATCGCCTCCTATATCTTTTATACTTAAATTCATGAGCCCTCCAGCATCAGCAAAAATACGCATATTGCAAAGTTTGTTGGTTAGCCATTCCGCATCTAGTGTGGTATCTCCATCGCCTATACCTACAAGCACCAGCAGTCCCTTGCCAATACTGCCCACAATATTATCTGCAATAGAAACTTGGGCATGTGAAACTCGTTGTATAACTAAACGCAATTTATTAATTTGTTTTTTGCAGCCTATTTTCTATATAATATATAAAGAATTCTTTTTCGTAGTCCAACATGCTTTTTATGGCTTTGTTCCAATTTATCCAACCCAATCCCACATGCATATTTTTGCAACATATAGTGGGCAAAAATGAATATATTACAGGATATTTATTTGCGATAGATTTGTGATAATAATATATGATATATACATCACCATCTGAACAATTTTTGTAAGTATTATAGAACCACATACACATACCACTGTCATAACGCAGATTCACTGTTTCGGCGGTATTGCCAATCTCTAACAGGGAATCGGAAAAAACATCTATTTGGTCATTGAATATATAGTTTCTAAACTTGATATTGTTTGACATGACCAAGTTGTAGGAAAACTCCTGAAAATCTTTTGCAGATAAGGCCATAGGCGATGCCTTAATATCTTTATCTGCAATAATATGATAATTAATACAAGATGAAATAATTACTTTTTCTTCCTCACTCAGCATGCGGAGAAACAGGTTTGCGGGTACCTCAATTAAATCCACAATAGAATCATTCTCTAAATCGGGATTGTTAAAACGGTAAATAATTTTAATTCGGGTAATTTGAGTTAATGCCGAACTGATATGTTGGTCCCAAAAAATAAATTTAATTCCCACCATATCATTTTTGTCAAACGGAAACGGAATATTTCTTTTATATTCTTTCAACAAATACCTGCCCACATATATACCCGCAGCAGCTCCTATCTTCTCACTCTCATAGGTATTATATTGATCGGAAAAACATTTGAAAGTGGGGGAGTTCAACGAATCGAAAAGCTTGTCAATATATTTATTATACACATCTAAGGTATAGCTTGCCATACTGTTTGCTGATAAAATTTTGTGCTGCCCACACATTTGGGTACAAAAAACTATATTTATTGTACAAAAAAGTAAATACTTTCGCATCTTTAAAAAATTAACGCAAACATACATCAAAAAGTTGCATCCCAATCACACACCCATAAGTGCCGTTATTATAGCTAACAATGCTGCCCGAACGATAGGCCAGGTAATAGCCGCCATGCACTGGTGCGACGAGGTGCTTGTGGTAGATTCTGGGTCAACAGATAATACGGTAGAGATATGCAAGGCATTGGGCTGCACGGTTATATATCATGCATTTGAAGGGTTTGGGAAACAAAAATATTTTGCGGTGTCGCAAGCAAAAAATGATTGGGTGTGGGTAATAGATTCAGACGAGGTTGCTACTAAAGCAATTGTTGAGGAAGCATGCAATAAAATAAACGCAGGTGCCTATATAGGTTTCACCGTGCCTATTTCATTGGTATTTATGGGTAAGCTATTGCGATTTGGAAACGAATATAAAAAACCACATCTGCGGTTGTTTAATAAAAAATATGGGAACTATAATGATAGTTTGGTGCACGAAGATGTAACGTTAAATGGCAGTGTGGGTAAACTTCAAAATGAGGTGCTGCACTATAGCTATTATAATATTGACGACTATTTTAAAAAGTTTAATACCTACACCACCCGTGCTGCTCAGCAAATGCATGCCCGAAATAAAAAGATGAATATATTTTTCCCAATTATAAAATTACCTTTTCACTTTGTGATATTATATATATTTAAAGGGTTAATATTTGATGGTATTCCGGGCTTGCTATGGGCCACATTTTCATGCTGGTATTCTTTTGTAAAATATATAAAACTTTGGGAAATGAACCGATATAAAAAAACAAATCAATGAGGGTAATGGCTTTCGATATCGGACTTAAAAGAATTGGTGTGGCTGTTACCGACCCGTTGCAAATTATTGCTACTTCTGTGGGCACGTATTCGCCCAGCGAGATTGCTACTTATTTAAATGAATATATAAAAGCAGAACCCTTAGAGCTATTTGTACTGGGCAAACCTCTTCAAATGGATGGCAGTAATTCTGAATCATATCATTTGGTAGAGCAATTCTCGGCATGGCTGCAAACCACCTTTCCCGATATCCCCCAAAAATGGATTGACGAGCGACTCACATCCAAAATGGCCTCGCAAGCTTTGTTCGACAGCGGCCTGAAAAAAAAACAGCGTCAGGATAAAAAATTATTGGACGCGGTATCTGCTACCTTAATTTTGCAAACTTATTTATTATCCAAACCATGATTCTGCCCATATATGCATACGGTGAACCCACACTGCGAAGCGAGACCATAGAAATACAAAGAACATTTCCTCACCTCGATGAGATTATAAAGAACATGTGGGATACCATGTATCACACCAATGGCGTGGGTTTGGCTGCCCCGCAAATTGGAATCTCCATTCGTTTGTTTGTGGTAGACTCAACCGAGATGTACAGAGACGATGAGGATGAAACCACAGGCGAAGGCATTAAAAAAGTATTTATCAATCCCAGTATCATAAACGAATCCGGCCATGAATGGGAATACGAGGAAGGATGCTTGAGTATACCCGGCATTAGAGAATATGTGAGCCGCAAGCCCGATATTAAAATTCGATATCAAGATGAAAACTTCGAAACACATACCGAAGAATTTGATGGCCTAACAGCCCGCGTAATCCAACACGAATACGACCATCTGGAAGCGATACTATTTATAGATAAAATATCATCGCTCAAACGCCAACTTAACCGCAACAAGCTATTGCAAATTAGCC
Organism: Flavobacteriaceae bacterium; assembly: GCA_025363675.1. Lineage (GTDB taxonomy): Bacteria > Bacteroidota > Bacteroidia > UKL13-3 > UKL13-3 > CANJUD01. The sequence goes on from JANYDJ010000148.1 coordinate 23,019, forward strand.
GTGGTTTTGTGGATGTGAAATACCGAATGAGGTTTCCGAAAAAATAATATTTTCGGTTTCCGTCGGCTGAAAGCAGAACAACGATATACAAATATCTACGGGAGAGTATGCTATGCTGCACTAACCGCCAGAAAATGTATCCCTGCTCCAATAGCAGCTGCAAGCACAGTTTCTAAAACTCTTAATGAGTGATGCCCTATTGCTTTATATCTGGCGTTTGACAAACCTCTTCGATTGTCCTCTATTAAATTTTCTAATTCTGTATATTTATTGTAGGCAAGCTGGAAATTTTCTAATGCAACCTCTTTTTCAAAAGACTCTTTAGTCTTGGCATACTTAACCAAATCTCGAGATTCTTTTTAGGAATAGGCGTTTAGTTTGAAAGATATATAATATGTTACAAAAAAACAGAACTTATAGAATGATAGGAGATGCCATTTTTGTTTGCAGAAGTGATAGTGGTGAAAGGAGCGAAGGGAGAGGTGCCCTGTGTGCGGTGGGCGTATTTCATCCACGGTCTGCAGTG
>JANYDJ010000149.1 GCA_025363675.1 Flavobacteriaceae bacterium
GAGCAGAAAAATGAATCGGATACGGAGAATAAAATCTTAGATTTGTTATCGAAACAGGCTGAGTGGATACAGGCAAATCACTATATAGATTCATTAACCAACCACAAACACGGACTGGCTGTAACTACCGAAAAACCTAAAGATGGCAAGCCCGATTATTATATTCGTGCAGGCTATAATGGAACAGAAAAATTTGAAACTTATTTCCATTTTTATGTGAACCCACAAACTATGGAAATAAAAATAATGGATTTAGTAGATGGCGATGTGGTGCCTATTGATGTTTGGAGGAAAAGGGAAATTAAAAGGAATAAGAAATAAGTTCATTATGCGTAGCCAAAGTGTGTATGATTAATTATGCCTGAAGGCCCGCAGCACTATGCTACTCAACCAGCTTCACTATCTTATACGTAAATTTCTTATCATTTGTGGTAATATGCAATACATACATTGCTGAAGCAAGGTTGCTCGTATTTACAGAGAAGGTGGCAAACTGATTAACTGTTATATTATTATAACTCGCAACTTGCTTACCCGATATTTCATATAACTGTATATCTAAATTTTGTGCGGTTCTTGCATAAAGTGCTACTTTAAATTCATTGCCAAATGGATTGGGGTAAACTGATATATTAAATTTACAATGCTCATCAAAATCTTGTGCTATATTTATACTATCTCCTACAGTACAACCGCCATTAGTTTCCTTAACCCAGTATGTTCCAGCTTTGTTTATAATAATAGCTTGTGTGGTATCTCCCGTGTTCCACAAATACTTATAACCAACAGAGGCTGAAAGTTGTAATATTTCATCGCTACATATAAAAGTATCATTTGGTAATTTTAAATAAGGGCGGGTGTTTAATTGTATGGCAACACTATCTTGTGTAACGCAACCTGTAGTGCCTGTTAATTCTTGCCTTATGGTATATAATCCCGTATCTTTTTGGGTTAGGGTAAAACCTGTGGGAATTGACGGCTGGTTGGGCTTGCTAATAAAACTATCTTTTAAAATATTTGACCCATCATACATATAATATTTCTCCGATACAATTGTATCGAGGTGCAATGGTTTAATTTGGAACTGTTGAGGCACACAACCATTTTGGGGGCTTAGGGATAAACCAGGTTGGGGAGCAGGTTTTATATATAAAGGTTGTAATGTTTTAAAAGTATCTGAACAAGTACCATCAGAGAATACAAGGGTTACTTGATTGGTATTGCTTTTAAAGTACCTGTGATTTACACTTCCTTTATTCATCACAGAGGCTGTTATATTGGTATCCGTCCCATCTCCAAAATCCCAATACCAATTATAAATGTTCTTTCCAGAATCACTAAAAGATTTATCTTTAAAATAAAACGAAACCCACTGACAACCCTCAAATGAATTCATCTGATAGCTAGCCTTAGCATATCGAATATATGATATACTATCAGAAAACCATTGCGATTGGTTTTTATTTGATATTGATTTTAATTTTACAAAATATTTTCCAGTAAATGGAAGCGTTAAATAAAAATTCTTACCAAACCCCGATGCTTGAATTTTATTGGTAGTATCATATACGGACCACTCAAATCGAGTGAAGATAGAATCTGAATTTGTGGTAAAATAGATTGTATCATTACACCTGTTCTGCCAATGCTCAAAACTACTAAAGTGATGGTCGTATAAATTTTGAGGAAGATAATAGGAATTGCTATGCTCCATCAGGTTGTTTAAAGAATTATAACGATAGCCGCATATAGGCCAAGGCTTATCGGGATATGTGATTTCGGATATACAACCTTCAACTAAATTATTTAGTACAAAAAAGTAGATTTTATTATTTGGGGCTAATTTTACACTCGAAACCATTGTATCGCGTCCGTTTGTACTTATAGTTGTTTTTACTATTTTAATACACTCACCCGTTGTTCTATTCTTTTGAAATAACTCTGAATTATTATCTGTGTAGTATATAAACGAATCTTTGGGCGAAAAGGTAATAGAATTAATAAACGAGTTACCGTTATATACTGAATCAAGCTTATAATTACCAATTGTTCCATTTGTCTTATTAAATGAGCAGGTAAAAGTAGCAAAATATGTTATCATCAGACATTGATGCATATAATCATTATGTATTAATCGTTTAATTAAAAAATCACCACTATTTGATGGGGTAAAGGTACTAACAGCATTGGCACCACCTTTATCGTTATAATAATAGCATGATGTTGCAAAGCCGTCATTCACCACATTTTTAATTGGTTTAGACACGTTGCTGCTAACTACGTGAAAAGAATATATGGTATCGTGTGTCTGCGATAAAATCCAAAAACCATCTTTATCATCCTTAAGGGAAATTATATCATAAAAATACTGTTCATATATAAGCTTGTTTTTATTTAATGTGTCAACATATAATTTTCCTGTATCTGAGTCTCTTTTTACAATAGTTACGTACAATCCAGATTTATTTGGTTTTGTTGAATCTATTAGCATATTGTCAGTGGTGTAACTGCCTATTACTAACCATTCATTATTATTACTTTGCAATATCACAGGTTGCAAGCCATTATGAAATAAACCTTTAGAATAAGGAATTACTGCATTATTACTATCGTATAATTGAGAAAAATAAGAACCCCCTTGAGAGGGCCAATAAAACAGTAGATTACCTGAACTATCGCAAATTGAGCTGCCTGGTGCGAGGGAATTATTTGTTGAGTAGCGAAAAGCCGGCGGCTCTGTCCTAAAATCAAGGGCAATGCTGTCGCCAAACACCCAATAACTGCCAGTCTGCGAATAACTTTCGCAGACTGGCAAAAACATGAGTAGAAAAAAACAAATCCTTAAATGCGAAAAACTACCTATCATTATTTAATTATATTGAAAGCTACTGGTTTGTATGTAATATCAGATGAGGTTAAAACCAAATAATACAAACCATTTTCAAGCCCTGAAGTATTTATTTCAAAACCCACATCCTTAACTAAGTTGCATTTTATATGTTGTTTTACTGCATAATGCAATACCACCCAGTTTTTGACATTGCGAAAAAACATTGAAGGTGAGAAACATAGAAAAAATAAGTGCCGCAAAGCAATGTCGCAATTTTACCTGTGTGTGTGTGCTTTTGGGCAACTATTGCTTTACCTAGCACGGCTGCATGTTTTGTATTGTTTTTTATCATAAATATTTACCCAAAAAAATTTGTTCTCTAGCCAGCACAAATATAACAGAAATAGGTACAAACCAAATTTTAATTTAAAAGGGGTTTAATAATTATAGGAATAGGCGTTTAGTTTGAAAGGTATATAATATGTTACAAAAAAACAGAACTTATAGAATGATAGGAGATGCCATTTTTGTTTGCAGAAGTGATAGTGGTGAAAGGAGCGAAGGGAGAGGTGCCCTGTGTGCGGTGGG
>JANYDJ010000153.1 GCA_025363675.1 Flavobacteriaceae bacterium
CGATAACAAATTTGTATACTGCCTTTGTGGAGATGGCGAATTGCAAGAAGGACAAATATGGGAAGCACTGATGTTTGCCGGGCATAATAAAGTTCACAATCTTATTTTAACAGTGGATGTAAACGGTCGCCAAATTGATGGGGATACCAAAGATATTATGGGCTTTAAAAACCTGCGTAGCAAATTTGAAGCATTTGAGTGGAATGTAATTGATATGGAGGGCAATGATATGGATGATGTAATGAACAAATTAGCAGAAGCCAAAACACTAAGCCAACAAACTGGAATACCCGTTTGTATATTAATGAAAACCGAAATGGGCCAAGGCGTAAACTATATGATGGGCAGCCACAAATGGCATGGCATTTTCCCCAATGCCGAACAAACCGAAGATGCACTTGGGCAATTGGAAGAAACCCTAGGAGATTATTAGGATGTACGATTTACGATTTACGATGTACGATGTGGCTGACGCACGCTGCCCGATGTCGGGGTTGATGCCCGATGTTGGTGTTTTCACCAACATCAACAATTAACACAGAAAACTATAGAAACTGCAGCAAAATATTATATACATCCCACAGCCATTGTCGATGATGGTTGTATAATAGGAGATGGGAGCAAAATTTGGCACTTTTGCCATTTGATGTCGGGCTGCACAGTGGGGCAAAAATGTATATTGGGACAAAATGTAATGGTAGCCCCCGGCGTAATTTTAGGCAATGGCGTAAAAGTACAAAACAATGTTTCTATATATACAGGCGTAGTTTGCGAAGAAGATGTTTTTTTAGGGCCCAGTATGGTTTTTACCAATGTAATTAATCCCCGAAGTTTTGTAGAACGCAAACAAGAATTCAAACAAACCTTGGTAAGAAAAGGAGCAACTATTGGGGCAAATGCTACTATCATTTGTGGTAATACAATTGGAGCTTATGCTATGATTGGTGCAGGTTCTGTGGTAACCAAAAGCATTCCAGACTTTGCTTTGGTAGTGGGTAATCCCGCCAAGCAAACAGGCTGGGTAAGCAAGCTCGGGCATAAATTAATTTTCGATACAAACAACCAAGCTACCTGTCCTGAAGGAGGAGAAGTATATATGTTGAAAGACGGATTGGTTAGTTTGGTTTGACGTATAATAATTAATAAGAAAATACGTTATTATAATATTTACTTTCTGTTTGAGATTTATGAAACATATTATTATCATACTTTTTCTTTTTTGTATTTCATCGGGATACTCATATAACCACCCCATACAGATAAACCTAAATGCAAAGTACTATGAGAGTTGGGCTGATTATCACTTAGATCAAATTTTTAAAAAATTGAGCGATATTGTCGTCAATAATAAAAGAGTATCAGTTTTTTCAGATAGTTTACTGAAGAATGAAATAACAACAGATGTTATAGTTAGAGAAATAGTTCAATTTGAATATAATAAGGATACAACAATCAATATACGTTCAGAAAACTATTTTTCAAAAGTAAAATATAGCTTTAGGTTTGATTCTATATATTATGTCGGATTGTATAAATATAGTACTAACCAAATTAATGTTTATCCTGTTTGTTATGTTAGGTGGAGCGATGTGCTTTTTTATTTAAGTAAAGAAGAATTGTTTTTGTCAAACTTGCTAATTAAGAAAAAAAAGTTGCATACACATAATAATATTTTTATTGAAAAAGCTGATGCAAAAAACATATATAATATGTTGCATTTTACTATAGAAGATAAATTATATAAGTATACGCGTAACGCATTATTGCCTATTTATGATAATGAGTGTTTGTGTTCTGAGATTTCTAAAGAAGCTTTAGATAGTGTATTAGATAGGAAGGTACTAGTTTTTGTCGATGATGATCCATCAAGTTGCCCTTGGAATAGCACTAAAGATACTGTGATTACACAGTATTATACTCATGGTTATTCGGTAGAAAAATCTAATATGCGACTTCTTTTTCATATTAAAGAGAGCGGAGGAATAGAGTGGGTAGCTATTGCAAGTTTGCATATTCTCACTTTTGCAAATACTGCAAGCTTGCAACCTTTGGCTTATGTAAAGAAGGATGACTTGAAACTGTTCTTATCGGATGAAGAGACACAAGCAATTAATTATTTAGCCTGGCATACAATGTATGTAAATACTGACCCTCGAGGTTTTAGCGACTTATTCAAATATAGAGCCGAGCCTGAGAAAGTAGAAGATGAATAATAATTTCAGTTCAATTCCCATAAATTTGCAGCAAAGTACCTGATACTGGCGACTTGATACTTGACACTAAAAATGCAAAATATAAAATGAATAAAATCCTCGTCACCGGCGGCATAGGCTATATAGGAAGCCACACTGTGGTTGCATTAATAGAACAAAACTACGAAGTTATTATAGTCGACAATCTTTCAAACAGCCATGCATTCATATTAGATCGCATAGAAAAAATTAGCGGCATCCGCCCGAAGTATTATAATATGGATGTGTGCAATGCGGCACAAATGGATGAACTGTTTGCAACAGAAAAAGATATAGCAGGGGTAATACATTTTGCAGCATACAAGGCGGTGGGCGAATCGGTGGC
>JANYDJ010000157.1 GCA_025363675.1 Flavobacteriaceae bacterium
GTCGCAAACTTGGGATTTACTTTCTGTAAACTGTCCACTCGTTTACCGTCCGCCACAACACCGTCTGCAAACTGTTTCATGTCGTGAAAGAACCAGCCTAATACAAAAGTCAGCAGTCCAGTTACGAGTATTGATATAATAAATTTCCAGTTCATTTTCTTATGTCGTGTTGGTCGGTCAGCATTGCCTATAACTTAGTTATAGGAGCAACTCTATCACACAAAGCCATCCATATTTGGTTGGCTTTACGCAGTTTTCTGTGGCGGTTATTCCGCAAACCTAAACACTAAATCCTAAACTTAAAAAACTAAAAGGGGTTAATTATTCCTTCACCAGTTTCCTCACCACACTCTTCTCCCCGCTTTGGAAATAAAGCATATATATACCTTTCTCCAGGTTTTCTATATTCAATATTTCTTGCGTATTTGGATTAATGATTTTGGTAGTGATTATTTTACCTGTTAAATCGCATACACTCATGTTGGTTTTTTCGCTTAATTGAGTTTTAATATTCAATATATCTTTTGCAGGATTGGGATACATTTCAAATAGGCTTTGTTCTATGGTGCCTATGCCACTTAGCACTGTTGCTGTTTTGGTCATACTGTCAGCACCGCATCCATTAATTGTTACCAGTTTTATTAAGTAGTTTCCTGCACCTTGTGTGGCTGCATAGGTAGCTGGGTTGGCCATGTTCGATATAGACTTATAGTTATTAGCAGTGCCCACATCGGATATATACCAACCATACCAATCGCCATTAGTGGTGGAATTGGTGATGGATATATTGGCCCCACTTACATTAGTGGTAAAATTAGGACTTGGATTAGCAGAAACATTTACAACAGTAAACGAATCGGATAAAGTGAAGCAACTATTTGCTCCCACAGCTTTCACACGATAAGTGCTCGCTGCAGAAACTACAAAATTGATATTTGTATCGCCCACAATGTCAGCACCGCTAGCATTGGTCCATTGGTAAGCATTTGCTGTGCTCGACATTAATACAGTAGTACCTCCGGTTTGGCAAATAGTAGTAAGTCCCGAAATAGTAGGTTTGGAAGGAACGTCAAGCACTGTTATCATGTTCGAGCTGCTATCATCACAACTTTTCACCGTTGAATTTGCATATAATGTAAGTGTATAAGTACCAGTAGCTGCGAAAGTATACTGAGCATTAGCAGTGGTAGCAAACTCTACCCCATTTACTCGCCATGAATAGCTATTATTACTACCAGAACTGAGATTCGTGAGCGATATTTGGTTTCCTTTACATATAGTGTTTTGATCGATTTTGTACTGGGCTTTTGGGCAAGGGTCTATTTTAAGGAATGTATAATTTAGCCCAACACAAAAACCGATGGTTGAATCGACAAAATATAATTGTTCTAATGTACTGCTAACTCCTGATACACTTACTGCTGACCAGTTGCTGCCCCCGTCAGTTGATTTAAGCAAAACTCCTTGGTCGCCGCAAGCATATAAAGTAGTGGTGGAGTTGCCTGCATTTTTTATACAATTTAATTGGGTATTGATACCAGAATTAATAGCAGCCCAGTTACTTCCCCCATCCGTAGTTTTTACCATAACACCAGTATCGCCACAGGCAAATCCAATATTATTATTGATAAACCATATATATTTTAATGCTGCTTTATTGCCACTGGTTAGTTTACCCCATGTTTGTCCGCCATCGGTAGTTTTAATAATCACCCCATCGTCGCCACAGGCAAATCCCAAACTATTATTTACAAAATGTAATGAATTTAAACTCGATGTGGTTCCCGAATTTATAGTGGAATAATTTACACCACCATCATTACTCTCTAGTATAGTTCCATCTGAAGTAACAAATATAAAATGGCTTCCCGAAAATGCATGAATATCGCTAGCTAGTCCACCTTGGCCGTGCTGCAAGTTTGCCCAGGTATTGCCAGCATCGTAAGTATATATAATATTGTTTCCATTGGCAAAATAGGCTGTATCTGCATTTCCCCAACTAAAATCGGATGGGGTATTGGCTCCTCCACCTACATTGGTTAATGCATTCCCCCCGTTCGAAGTTTTGTTAGTACAAACGTCAGTAATAAAATAACCTTTGTTTGCATCTTTCATACAAACAGAATATACATTACCACTTGAACAACCGCCAGTGGGCGAAAAAGTAGTGAACTGAGCATAAGCACTTATATTAATAAATAAGGCAAGTGCAATAATTAATTTTTTTAATAAATTAGGTTTCATTTTTGGGGCTGTTTTTTTAGGTTAAAATATAATTTCAGCGGCGAAATTATATTTTACGTTACAATTAGGTAACACCTAATTTACCCCCGTTCGTAAATAACAGCCACGCCTTGCCCCACTCCAATACACATTGTAGCAAGGCCGTAACGTATTTTTGGACACTTTTTAATTTCGTGGATAAGTGTGGTCGAAATTCTGACCCCGCTGCAGCCAAGTGGATGACCTAACGCAATGGCACCTCCATTCACATTCACAATAGATGGATCAACGCCTAATTCTCTAATGCAGGCCAAGCTCTGCGATGCAAAAGCTTCATTCAGTTCTATCAATCCCAAATCATTTATGCTTAGTCCTGCACGTTTCAATGCTTTTTGAGTGGCGGGCACCGGACCCATTCCCATTGTGGCAGGCTCAACTCCCGCTACTGCGGTAGAAACTACACGTGCCAAGGGGGTTAGATTGTGTTCTTTTATATATTCGCCCGATACTAATATTAGTGCCGCAGCACCATCATTAATGCCCGATGAATTCCCCGCGGTTACGCTGCCATCTTTTGCAAATGCAGGTTTTAATGCAGCCAGTGCTTCTAAACTTGTGGCACGTGGATGTTCGTCTTTTTTAAATATAATAGGATCGCCTTTTTTCTGAGGAAGTATAATAGCTTCTATCTCTTCATCAAACTTACCAGCCTCGTGTGCTGCTTGGTATTTGTTCTGGCTTTCAAATGCAAACTGGTCTTGCTCTTCACGACTTATATTATATTTCTTTGCTACATTTTCTGCAGTTTCTCCCATTGTAAAAGGATGATATAATTCGCTCAAAGCTTTATTGGTAAAACGCCATCCCATGGTAGTATCATATATCTCTGTATTTCTACCATAAGCACTTTCACTTTTGGGCATCACAAAAGGTGCACGCGTCATGCTTTCACTACCGCCTGCTATATATATATCGCCATCGCCACTTTTTATAGAACGGTTTGCATCTATAATAGCTTGCAATCCCGATGCACATAATCTGTTCACGGTAACGCCTCCAATATTGGTAGGCAAACCAGCAAGTAATAACGCCATGCGAGCTACATTTCTATTGTCTTCGCCAGCTTGGTTGGCTGCACCAAATATAACATCTTCGGTTTGCGAAAAATCGAAATTGGGATTGCGTTTTATTAAAGCTTTTATTACGTGTGCGGCCATATCATCAGGACGAACAGTGGCTAACGCACCTGCATATTTTCCTATGGGTGTGCGAACGGCATCAATAATATATACTTCTTTTTGCATAGCAGATAGCGTTAAAAATTTCTATAATATAATAGTAGTTATTTTAATCCGTTTTTAATAAAATCGATAAGCAAACGTACACCACTTCCAGTGCCATTTTTGCCACGGTAATTATCATTCGAATTGGTATAAGCAGGGCCTGCAATATCAAAATGCATCCAGGGGTAATCAATATAATACTCTAAAAATTTACCTGCTGTAATGGCACCAGCTACTGGGCCTCCAATGTTTTTCATATCGGCCAAGTCAGATTTTAACAAGTCTTTATATTCATCCCAAAAAGGAAATTCAACTAAGCGTTCATATACATTTTCGCCACTGGCTTTTAGTTTATTTTTTTGTTCTTCACTGGCAGTTCCCATGGCAACTATACCATACTGACCAATAGCTGCGGCAGCTGCCCCCGTAAGTGTTGCCAAATCTATAACCAATTGTGGTTTGTATTTTTTAGCATAATGCAAAGCATCGGCAAGTATCATACGTCCTTCAGCATCTGCATTTAGCATTTCTACAGTATGGCCACTCATCATTGTTATAACATCGCCCGGTACATACGCATTTTCTCCAGGGCGATTATCCGTTGCAGGAACTAAACCTATTACATAATAAGGCAAGTTCATTTTAGCAATACCATATAAAGTACATGCTACTGCAGCTGCTCCCGCCATATCGCACTTCATGCTGTCCATGCTGTTGGGTGTGGGTTTAAGGCTAAGCCCGCCGGTATCATATACTACACCTTTGCCTATTAATACCAATGGTTTTTTATTTTTGGCATTCTTGGGTTTGTATTCCATTACCGTAAAAGTAGGTGGCAATTGGCTGCCTAAATTTACTGCAAGTAAACCGCCCATTTTCAAGCTTTTTATTTTAGCTTTATTAAATACTTCTACATTAAATCCAGCTTTTTTTCCCATGTCTACAATTTGGTTAGACAGTTCGGTAGCTGTTAAGAAATTTTGGGGTTCGTTCACCAACGTACGTGCCACGCAAGTTGATTCTATAATAGTATTTAACTCATCTATATTTTTAGCGGTAACTCCATCGCATAATATTTCAATTGTGGTAAGTGAATTCAGTTTTTTCTTAGCATCGCCTCTGTATTTTAAAAACTGATAACTGCTCAATGCCATGCCTTCAGCAATGCACAACAATGAATTTGCATCTTCTTTGGCTCCACTTAAAGTTATAGTACTTTCTTTTTGCGAGTTGAGCAAACCACAAAGGGTATTACCCGTTTTGCGATATTGTTCATTAATACTATATAATGATTTGTCTTTACTTTCTATAATAGTTCTTATATATATAGTTTCAGAAATAGCATTTAAAACAATAAGCTCTTGCTCATCTTTTATTTTGTTTTTTATATATACAATTTCTTGTGCATTAAAACCAAGTTTGCCCCAATCAGCATTTTTACTTGCCAAAATTAGAACAGGATTTTTACGACTATTTTGTGTCGTTTTTTTTAGGATTGCTTTGTTAAAAGGGATCATATTATTTAATGATTTAATGATTGGTGATTTAATGATTTTATAGTGGTTAGTAGTAAGGAATAAGGAGTAAGGGGCTGACGCCGAATGGCACTTACTCCTTATTCCTTACCCCTTATTACTAATACGCTCTTGCATTATTGCCTTCCATATAGTTTACAAATGCTCGGTTCACTACTTTGTTTCCGCCTGGTGTGGGGTAGTTGCCTGTAAAATACCAATCGCCCAAATCGTTCGGACAAGCTTGGTGCAAGTTTTCTATAGTTTGATATATTACTTGAACTTCTGCATTTATATCTGCTGGTTTTATTATTTCCGAAATTTTTGCAGTCAGTTCGTCTGCTGTAAATATATCATATAATGCTTTTACCAAGTTTGTATTTTGCTCTTTTGGCAATTCTAACATGGTTTTACAAGCTTTATATGTTTCATCGAGCAAATGCGTTTTATTGTTATCTTTTAGCAATGCAATCAAGGCTTGAAAAGCAACAAATTCTCCAAGCCGACTCATGTCAATTCCATAACAGTCGGGATAACGAATTTGAGGAGCACTTGATACTATAATAATTTTCTTTGGTCCCAGCCTATCCAAAATTCTCAATATACTTTGCCTAAGTGTAGTGCCACGAACAATCGAGTCGTCAATCACCACTAAGTTGTCCATAGGTTTTACTATGCCGTAAGTAACATCATATACATGTGCTACCATATCGTCACGATTTTGGTCATCAGTAATAAAGGTGCGGAGCTTGGCATCTTTCACCGCTATTTTTTCTCTACGTGGTTTTAAACTTAAAATTTGTGATAGCTTTTCAGGGTTTATATCATTTCCTAGTTTTAATATTTGTTCTTTTTTATAATCGTCGAGCCAAGAGAGAACGCCATCTATCATACCATAAAACGAAGTAGCCGCAGTATTGGGTATATAACTAAATACTGTATTTTCAAATTCTTTGCTTACTTCTTTTAATACAATGGGCGATAACAATCTGCCCAATAATTTGCGTTCTTTATATATATCAGCATCGTTACCTCTCGAGAAATATATTCTTTCAAAAGAACATGATTTGCGTTCTGCAGGTTCTGATATTTTATGCTCGGCAAACGAGCCATCTTTTTTAATAATGAGAGCATGCCCAGGTTTAATTTCTTGAATAGATTCAACGGGTAAGTTAAAAGCTGTTTGTATAGCAGGTCGTTCGCTAGTTACTACTATCACTTCATCATCGGCATAATAATATGCTGGGCGAATACCAATGGGGTCACGCATTACAAATGCATCGCCGTGGCCAAGCATACCAGCAATGGTATAGCCGCCATCAAATTTGTTAACCGCCCGTTTCAATACATTTTGTATTTGTATACTATCGGCAATTAAATGTGTAATCTGATTATTGTCGAAACCTTTTGATTTAAAACCCCTGAATTGTTCTTGTACTTCCTCATCCAAAAAATGTCCGATTTTTTCTAATACAGTTACAGTATCGGCACGCTCAATGGGGTGTTGCCCTAGTTCAACCAAATGTTCAAATAATTCATCTACATTGGTCAAATTAAAATTTCCGGCAAGCACTACGGTGCGGCTCATCCAATTGTTTTCTCTAATAAACGGATGGCATTTGTCTTCACTATTGGTGCCATGTGTTCCGTAGCGTAGGTGCCCCATAAGCAGTTCAGCCACATAGGGCATTTTGCTTTTCATCCATTCGGCATCTTGCAGCTTTTCTTTGTCTTCGGGGAAATGACTATATATCTCAGCAAATATATCTGATATGGCACTTTTGTTACTACTGCGATGGCGATTGATATAATGCGAACCGGGCATCGGATCTAGTTTAATGGTAGCAACACCAGCCCCGTCTTGTCCACGGTTATGTTGTTTCTCCATCAGCAGATATAGTTTTTTGAGGCCATATAATACCGAACCATATTTTTGTCGGTAATAATCTAGCGGCTTACGCAGCCTAATTAGTGCTATGCCGCACTCGTGTTTTATGGGGTCGCTCATTCTTTGTTTTGGAACAGTGCAAAATTAAGGTCGAGCATCGTTCCAATTTATTTTTTTATATAATAGTTTTGAACGTTTTGTGATTCTATATAATTTAACAAGGAATATTAGTGATTTGTTTTAAAATCTCGTGGAGACAAAATATGGGTAGAAAACAAATCACGACAATCAAAAGTCCGATAGGGACGTAATATTAAAATCAGCGAATTATTTCCGAACCGGTCGTTCCATTTTGGTACCACAATTCTGGCAGGTACAATTTGTTTCATTATTATAAAACCGTTCAAAAATAGGAGGGAGTTGTGCCACAATATCTGTTACATATTCAAACTCCTCATATAGTTTTTCGCCACAGTTTTCGCAGTACCACATAAAACCATCCAGCTCTTGCGTTTCGCGTTTGCGTTCTATTACAATGCCTACGGTTCCCTCGCCACGTTGTGGGGAATGCGGCGTACGTGGCGGCAATAAAAATATATCGCCTTCGTTTATATGTATGTCGACAGGTTTGCCATCTTCAACTATTTTTATCACCACATTGCCTTCTACTTGGTAAAAAAATTCCTCACCTTCATTAAAATGATAATCTTTCCGGCTATTGGGGCCGCCCACAACCATTACTATAAACTCAGCATCTTGCCACACCTGCACATTGCCCACAGGCGGCTTAAGAATATGGCGGTGTTCGTCTATCCATTGTTTGAGGGGGAAGGGTCTTTGTATGGGCATGGTAGTTTTGGATTTTATTGTGTGGCAAAGTTATATAGAAAGCTTGGATGTTTGTAACTGTATTGATTAGTTAAAGAAAAATAGTATTTTTGCTAAATGAAATACATGGTTGATATTGATGAAAAAAGTCGAAAAGGGAAATTGGCTATCGGCTTGTTAAAAGAAATGGGATATAGTCCTTTACAAACTCCTACAGCGACTGAATGGGGAATGCCAAGCAAAAGAAAAGCAGATTCTGCTGAGATTTATGCAATGATTGAAGAAGCTGAGAAAAGCGAAACAATATTATTGTCAGAAGGGATTAAACGATATAAAACTAAGAAGTGAAAATCGTTATTGCTGCCCCGGCTATGAAGACTTTGGAAGGTATAGCTGATTGGGTCGAATCAATAAATACCAAAGATAGTGGTGTTCGTTGGTTGAATAATTTTTATAGAACAATAGAAAAAGATACAAAGGCAATAAGTGCATTGCCATTATGCAAATACGCTGAGTTTAGAGCTAAAGAATTTAAGTGTTTATTATATAAAGATTGGGTTGTTGTCTGTAAAGTTATAAGAGGAAATTTAGTAATTTATGCAGTTGTTCATACTTCATGGCTTAAAGATTAACCCCACCCGTATGCACCACCAAAACTTTCTGCCCCTTTTTTATATAATCTTTCTTTATTAATTCCTCCAACGCAAAAAACATTTTTCCAGTATATACAAACTCAACAGGTATTCCAGTTTCTGCTATATAATTTTCAATAAATGCGTCAAGTTCATTATTGGTTTTTCCATAGCCGCCAAAATGAAAATCGTGATGCAATTTCCAGTTATTTTGCGAACATAATTCTCTAATATCATTTTCTATTTCTTCAGCTCCTTTTAATACAACAATGCCATTTATAATAGTTTTGGAAAATTTGTGATTAGCAGCATTTGCAATACCTGCCAAGGTTGTACCCGTCCCCACACAAACAAATATATGGTCGAAAATTATATCGGTTTCTGTTATAATATCTTCACAACCTTTTGCTCCCAATTCTCCCCGCCCACCTTCATCAACTATATATATATTGTTAGCATTATTACAATGTTGATGAACTAAATCTTCTTTGTTTTTATATAATTGTCGTTCAACAAATATAAGTTCCATTCTTTGAGCATGGCAGTATTGCAAATGTGAATTGCTATTAGCGGTAAGTTCTGCTCCACGCACAAATGCAGAAGCTTTCAGCCCCAAATCGTTACACACTTTTGCTACTGCTGGTAAATGATTTGAGTATGCTCCACCAAAAGTTATAATATGATTTTTGCCTTGTTGTATGCAATCAATCAATGTGTATTTTAGTTTACGCCATTTATTGCCAGATACCACTGGGTCAATTAAATCATCTCGTTTTATATATACTTCAATGCCCGCATCGGTATATACATTGTAATTTATTTTTTGTATAGTGCTCGGAAGTTTATCAGCAAAAAAGTGGTTGAGGTTATCTAAGTTAATTGACATACAACTTACGGATATATAATTCCCTCAACAGCCACAGTCAGGGCGTTTGGTTACTTTGCCTTCTTGGTCTATGTATATAATCATTTTTCCGTTGGGGTGATATATATAAGTCCATTTGCGGAGCCCGTGTACATATTTTTCTTTTTTATATAATATATGTTTGGGGCTGTAAAATTTCCATACTCCTTCTCTTTGGCCACTCGCAAATTTACCTTCTTCTTGTAATTTGGTTTCGTTTCTAAAGTATTTCCATTTCACGGTACCAGTAGTGTTGCTATCAGGTACAGCTTGTGCAGAACATATATATTGTGTTGAGAAATATAATAGTATAAACAGTAATATTTTATTCCCCATTATCATATATTATTTAATGGTATGTTGTTTTATATAAGTATGGAAAGTGTCGCCACGCAATCCAATTCTCAATGTTTCTAAAGGAATCACTTCGTTGGGAGCAATATTGCCCAAGTTTACATTGGCACCTAATAGTTTTACAAAATATACTTGTTGGTTTTTTTGTGGGGTTTCCCAAATTATTTTTTCCGAAGGTATTTGTGTCAGAATCTCATCCACCAAGCCTGAGCGGACCTCTCCGGTGCCTCTAAAAATACCTACATTGCCGCTCTCTCTAGCTTCTGCAATTACTTTCCATACACCTGCTTCTATTTCTTTTTTCATTAATTCAATCCATTTGTAAGGAGGAATTATTTTTTCGGCATCTTTCGATCCTACTTCAGAAATAACGGTTACATGCTGGGCTAATTTATATATAAACTCACATTTTTTTTCGTGCGAGAATTCTATCGAGCCATCAGAAACTTCAGCATATTCTAAATTGTATTTTTCCAACAATTTTATATAATCATCAAATTGTTTTCTAATGATAAATGCTTCGAATAGGGTGCCACCAAAATATACTGGAATACCTGCCTGTTTATATAAATCTAATTTTTCTTGCAATTTTTGCGACACCATCGAGGTGCCAAAACCCAGCTTCACAATGTCTACATAATTGCTGGCCATTTCTAAAAAGTCTTCGGTTTCTCTCAGTCCCATTCCTTTGTCCATTACCATGGTGATGCCGTTTTCCCTTGGCTTTGCTGTTCGTTTGGGTATATTTTTTAGTTTGAAATTCATGGAGATTCTATTCGTTTAAAATAATTATGGCTGCAAAACTACTCTTCAATGCACAGCGAACAAACATCTTGCGTAATTTTGATGTTTTATTTTATACAATGGATATAACAGATTTTAAAAACCTCCCGCCTGATAGCCGAGTATGGGTATACTTTGCCGATAGAGAATTAACCGAGCAAGAAGTAGCCTGGCTCGATGAAGAGTCAGCACAGTTCACCGAGCAATGGACTGTGCACGGGCACGATATGCAAGCCAAAGCGGGTGTATTGCATCATCATTTTTGGGTACTAGCTGCCAATGAAGCCTTTAATGGGGCAAGTGGTTGTGGTATTGATAAGAGCGTTCACTTTGTGCAAAATTCAGGGAAACATTTGGGTGTCGATTTTTTTAATCGTTTGCAGATACCCATCGTTTTGGACAATAAAATTGAAATTGAAAAAATGTCAACACTAAAAACAGGAGTGTATACTTCTGCAAACTTTACTTATGACCTTACAGTATCAAGGCTTAGCGACTTGCAAAATAGTTGGTTAAAGCCCATTGGGGATACATGGTTGAAAAAACTTATGCAACCTTTTTTGGTTTAATGTGGTCTTATGTTCATAATTGAACATTCATTTTAAAATTTTAGGATACGCAAAACCTCTTAAAAACAAACTAAAACAGCAATAATATGGCTACTGCAATTACCCACGACATTAAGATTTCAGTGTCTCGAGCATTTCAAGGAGTTTCTATGCAAACATGGCCTGATATTTTTCAGTTCGCCTATCAAATCACTATCGAAAATTTCAGCGATTATCAGGTACAGCTCCTACACAGGCACTGGTATATTATTGACGGACAAGGGCAGAAGCGAGAAGTAGAAGGCGAGGGCGTAGTGGGCAAGCAGCCTTTACTTATGCCCGGCGAAAGCCACCAATATATATCGGGTTGCCATTTAACGGTTGATATGGGCAAGATGCGTGGTACCTATACTTTCGAACGCAAATCGGATGGCAAATTGTTCGAGGTGGAAATACCCGAGTTTGAGCTCATTGCCCCTTACCGTTCTAACTAGTTTTCGTTTTGTGAAACGGCCTCTTATCATATTCTTTTTTTTTCTCGGCCAGCATTTATCTTTTTCTCAAATATCTTGGAACATCAATCTATTGTCTCGTTGGGATAATGATAGTTCGCCAACTACTTCACAGGGTATACAATATAACGAAGTGACAGGTTGGTACCAGCAGTCGAAAAATAAAGAATATGCCATACTAGGAGGTATAGATTCCATTTACTTTTTCGATGTTACCGATGCCACATCCCCTAAACTAATTGTGGCCAAGCCGGGGTATTCCAAACACTGCATTAACCGCGATTTTGCAATCAAGAATCAATACCTGTACTGCGTTGCCGATCAGGGCAAGGCAGCACTCGAAATATATAATATGTCCTACTTGCCCGATTCTGTATCATTGGTATATAGTAACGATTCACTTAGCCAAAACTGCCACACTATTTGTGTATATAACGACCTTCTGTTTATGGCTAGCAACAAGAGGTCTTTTATAGCCCACCAGTTGGATATTATAGACATTTCAAATCCTGAAAAACCGCATTTATCTTATTCTCTCAATCCCCCTAAAAGTTCTTCTGGCTTTTTATTTAATTATGTTCACGATGTTGCCATAAGAAAAGATACACTTTATTGCTTTTGTGGTAATGATGGCGTGCATGTGTTCGACATTACTCAAATAGCCAAACCCAAATATTTAAATGGGATAACGCAATATCCTGGACAGGGCTTCTGTCACTCAGGTACCCTGTATGGCAATCATTTGTTTTTTACAGATGAAAATAATGGCAAAGGAGTAAAAAACTATAATATTGAAGATATATATAATCCTTTTTATATAAACAGTGTAAGCAGTAATGTAAATGCAATACCTCACGATACCTATGTTAAAGATAGCTTTCTTTGGCTAAGCTCATACCAAGATGGTGTAACAGTGTGGAATATAAAAAATCCCGACAATCCAATTCTGGCAGCATATTATGATACCTATCCCCAAAATAAACCCAATGAGTATTTGGGATTTAAAGGTTGCTGGGGTTTATATATGGCTTTGCCATCGGGTATTATACTGGCTTCCGATCTCAACAATGGATTATTTATATTACAGCCCCACATAAACCTAAACATCCAACTTGCTATCTACAATCAAAATAAACCAGTAGATGTATTTACTATGGATGGCAAATTAATATATAAAAATAAATTCAAAGACAATCTGAATCTTCTCGATTTGCCCAATGGTATTTATATATTAAAACAAGAAAATTATTCGGAGAAGTATATAACTATTAAATAAAAAAGGTCGTATAAATACGACCCCTTAGTTGCGGAGACAGGACTCGAACCTATGACCTTCGGGTTATGAGCCCGACGAGCTACCACTGCTCCACTCCGCGGTGCAAATGTAGCCCTTAAATATTTATTATCCATGGCATCATTCAAATCTATTCTCATAGTCTTGGCTTTCTGTATATTAAATAAAAACCACCTTGATAGCTCTCGCTCGCATCTTGCGAGTGTGAGCTATTTATTAGTTCTGCTAGTTATGCCAATTCTGTAATTCCACATTGTCGGGTGTTCTTCCATAACAGCGATAATATATAAACCCATAAAAAAACCTAGCTCATTTTCTGAACTAGGTTTGTTGGAGTCGGGATAGCGGGATTTGAACCCACGACCTCTTGCACCCCAAGCAAGTACGCTACCGGACTGCGCCATATCCCGATCTCTTTTTTAAAGAGGTGCGAAATTAGGGGTTTTGCTACCTATCCTGCAAAATTATTTTGAATACAATATCGCACCGCAAGTTCGTAGCCATCAAGCCCCAAGCCTGTGATAACGCCTTTGCAAGCCGATGCGGTAATTAATTTTTGGCGAAATTCTTCTCGTGCATGCACATTAGATATATGTACTTCCACCACTAGTTTATCAATAGCTTTTAGCGTATCGGCAATGGAGATAGAGGTGTGCGAATAGCCCGCCAAGTTTATAATGGCCGCATCATAATCATTTACTTTTTGTAAGCAGTTAATAATTTCTCCTTCCACATTCGATTGGAAATATAGGATATCAATATCAGGGAACTTGGGGCGTAGTTTTTCTAGATATTGTTCGAACGATAGCGAGCCATATATTTCGGGTTCACGCTGGCCCAACATATTTAAGTTGGGGCCATTAATTATTTGTATTTTATTTGCCATTTTCTATTTGCATCATGTTATAATCGCCAAGGGAGTTCGATTGTGTATAAAAAGGGATCAAAGTATAATTGCTAAAGAACTTCGCATCAAAATCATCGGACAATAAAGCTTTTCGAGTTCCTATAGTTTTGTTTCCAATCGCATCGGTCAATATTAAGCTATTGCTGTGCTTAATGAGTGAGTCGAGAAATAAATAACTTTGGTTTTTGCTTTTATAGTCTGCTGGGGTTTTGTATATATTGGTACAATGGGTATGTGTGACGTAATAAAACATATTCTTATATAAATTAGCTTGCTGCAATATATAAATATCTTTGTTATTATAATAACTGGTCATATACTTTTTATTTTGTAGGTCTTCATATTTTTGAGGGTACAGACCGTAGCCAAAATTCCATACAAATATAGCTATTCCGATATACAAAAAATTAATCATATATTTTTCAAATGCCAACCCTAAATAAATCAACAATAAAAACGGCAGCATCACCATAAACTCAGCATTGCCCTGTGCATAGAAAGCAAATAATAGGTGTGCAATAAATACCGAAAGTATATATTTTTTTATTATTTTATTGGGCGATATTCTTGAGTGTATAACTGTGTTCTTCGTATTAATATATTTTCTAATTTGTACAAGTAATAAAACTATGCATATTATAATAGGTATTGCATATATTAAATTGGCTTTTATTAAATAATATATATTGCCATGTATTTGTATAAAACTTCGTATAAAATTTATCCCTGTTAAATAAAAATTACTCAGCCCAATAGCGTTGCCAGCCTCTCCTGTATAATAATCGTACAACACAAAACGGGTAATCGACTCCACAGACAAGCTCTCGTTATTATAATAAATAATTACTGAACAATAGGCACACAATATAATAATACCCGAAATTAAAAGATATAAAAACCCATGCCGCTTATTACCCATAATAAAAGTAACGGCAGTAACCAATAACCAAATAATATGCATCTGATGAAACAATGCAGCCATGCTCATTAATACACATGAGTAAACTACAAAAGATACCTTTTGCGAGTTACAATATTTAATATAATAAAAAGTGCCCCACAGCGATAAAAACAAGGGGATTATATACACCTCATTCTCTGTTGCAAAACGCAATAATGCAAATGATGATGCCACTACCATCACAGCCGATGAAATATACTTTACATTAAAATTTAATACTTTTAAAATAGCGTACAGAGAGTGCAAACACCCTAGGGCAAATATTGCATTCACACCTTTCATCAATACCAATGGCTCAATATCTTTTATTATTAAATGCAGCATATAGCCCAATGCATTGTATAACAAATGATGCGGACGAAAAATATTCTCGCTATATTTAATGTCGGCAGCATAGCCATAAGCATCTATGGTAGAGTTGGTTGTTGCAAACACCAAGCAGAATAAAATAAACACGGCACTGCCCACTATAGGCCAGCTAATATTATAATTGTGTTTACGTGTTATTTGCATTTACTTTGCAAAGTAAGTTTATGTTTGACAAAAATGAGCAAATAGTAATTGTATGTACCATTGTAGCCATGGTTTTATTTTTCTTGTGGCGAAGAAGGCAGAGAGGGGAACGCTTTAACAAGCCCGTTTTTTTATATGTGCGGTTGGCAGTTATTATACTTGCCATTATAGTATTAGCTATCGAAACCTACAAAGCTTGGAACATCATAAAGATATTTGCCTTGGCAGCCGCTGTAATTCTGGCTGTATATATTTACAAACAATATAACGAAAGCGATGAAAACGATACGGGAAGCCCAGATTAATGACCTGCCACAAATAGTTTCTATATACAACGAAAGCATTCCCGGCCGCCTTTCCACTGCCGATTTGGAACCCCAAACTGTGGAAGATAAGACAGATTGGTTCCTATCATTTGCAAAAGACCAAAGACCTTTTTGGGTGTGCGAAGATGCCGAAGGAAATATAATGGGTTGGCTTTGTTTCAAAAGTTTTTATGGCCGGTGTGCTTATCGGGGCACTGTTGAGGTTAGTACCTATATCTCCTATAAATATCACCGAATGGGGGTCTCACAAACGCTTCTAGAGTATGCTATAGCTCAATGTCCAAATTGGGGTATCGGTCATATAACCGCTTTTGTTTTCTCACAAAACCTGGCAAGCATTAAACTCTTTCAAAAATTTGGGTTTGAAAAATGGGGGCATTTGCCCGGTATTGCTAAGCTTGGTGATGATAGGTGTGATTTGGAGATTTGGGGAGTGGGATTGTAATTTGCCTATGGTTGGCGTTTTCCCAACAACTAACCCCTACAAACCACATAGCCCCTATATTTGCCCCAAAAACCGCTACAGTACCGATTGTGCACCACTGATAGGCGATAAAAAAGTAATGCTTCATTATATCATACAAGAAAAGAAAAACAAATGGTTGCAGTCTGACGACTGCACCATTAGTGATTTGATAAAGTATATCCGTGACAAAGGACAGTTGCGTGATACGCAAATTGAAGCGATTGAAACTTACTTGTTTCTAAAAATACAAGGACAGAATAAAGCACTTTGGCAATTATTTTCAGAAGGCTTTTTTACTAACGGCACAGACTTATCCAAACTGAATATTAATCAAAAGGCAAGAGATTTTTTAACCGCCAACAAAGACGCTTTTGCATTGTATGACTTTGCAAGAACAAAAAACGGAAACGGTTCTTTACTTCCCGAACTGGAAAAACTAATCGTTGACAAACCAACCGAATTAGACTACGACACCATTATTAAAAGCATTTTCTATAATGTATGCTATGCCGACTACTTAATGAGTTTGCCGATGGGTGCAGGTAAAACTTTTTTAATGGCTGCCTTCATTTATTTAGATTTGTATTTTGCCGAAAAAGAACCAGAAAATAAAGGTTTTGCACATAATTTTTTAGTGCTTATTCCTTCGGGTTTAAAATCTTCTATCGTTCCGAGTTTAAAAACAATTTTGAATTTTGAACCTTCGTGGGTCATCCCTGAACCGTTTGCTTCAAATCTGAAAAAACTATTGAAGTTTGATGTATTGGACGAACAGAAATCAGCTAAGAAAAGTAACAAAGCAAGAAACCCAAATGCTCAAAAAGTAAACGCTTGTTTGCCTAATCCATTCGGGCAAGTGTTTGTAGTAAATGCAGAGAAAGTGATTTTGGAAAGTTTCAAATTCAATGCTCAAACAGAATTGGAACTGGAAGAAGAAGAAAAAGACACAAGCAACGATTTAAAAAGATTATTCGGACAAATTCCAAATCTTACAATTTTAATAGATGAAGTTCACCACGCTGCAACCGATGATATTAAATTGCGACAAGCCGTAAATTATTGGCACAGCAAAGGGAACATTACAACCGTTTTAGGTTTTTCGGGAACGCCCTATTTGCAAGGTGCTGAAACTATCAAAGCCGGTGATTACGCTTTTAAATTTTCTCAAATAACCAACACGGTTTATTATTATCCGTTGGTTACAGCTATTAAGAAATTTCTAAAAACCCCAACTGTAAAAATCGGGCAAAACCTTGACCGTTTTCAAATCATTAAAAAAGGAATTGAGGACTTTGATACTCAATACAAGAAAACAGTTTATGAAAATGGTGCTATTGCTAAAATAGCTATCTATTGCAGTAACATTGAGGTTTTAGAAGAAGAAGTTTATCCTTTTTTGACCAGCGATTTAAAAATCAATCCTTCCGATATTTTGAAATTTCACGGAGGAAATAAAAAATACACTTTGCCAAAAGAGAATGAATTAGAATTTCGTTCATTGGATTTGGCAATTTCAAAAAAGCGTTACATTCTTTTAGTTCAAGTAGGAAAAGAAGGTTGGGACTGCCCAAGTTTAACAAGCGTAATCCTTTCGCAAAAAGGCGACAGCCCGCAAAATATGGTGTTGCAAACTTCTTGCAGATGTTTACGCCAAGTGGACAAAGGAAAAGAAGAAACGGCTTTAATTTGGCTGAACAAAGACAATGCCGATACACTAAACAAACAGTTGAAGCAAGAGCAAAATAGTAGCATTGACGAACTGAATAGCACCAAACGAATGGGTAAAGCCGAAATGGTGGAACGCCACAGCCGTATGGAATATTTGCAATTGCCAAAGGTGGAATTTTATCAAATGAAAGTTACTTACCAAAGCATTGACGAGGAAGAAACAGCAAACACAAAAGCCAAGTTAAAAGCCATCATTAAAAAGATGGAAGATTACAAGGCTTCGGCTTTGATAAGCACCAGTCAAATTTCAAACATTGATACTGGAACTATTGACATTATTAACGAAACAGGAATTGCATTTGCCAATTACAACCAATGGCTTTTTGAAATGAGCCGACAAAGTTTTGGTTTAATTTCAGAAACACAATTGCACCAATACGACACAGAACTAAACGAAATATTTGAAACCGTTTCTTTTGAAAAAGACGGAAACCGCTTTTTCAATGAATTGTATGATTTGCATTTGATACAATCAAAAATTCGTGTTGCGTTTAGCATTAAAAGAGATTTACAAACCGATACAGAAGTAATCCCAAAACAGGCGAAGTTATTGATTGCAGAACGCTTGACCAATGTAGAGAAAAATTCAAAACTTTATCCGAACGAAGCCGACACAAATAAAATTCTTGAATTAGATAAAACAAATGAAAGTGTTGAAGTTGATATGACCGAAGTTGAAAAGGCATATAACCTTATGAAAGAGGCGTTGGAAGCCCAAGGGATGGGAAGTATGGTTATGTCTTATGACAGTTTTAAATCAGGTAAAGAATATTCATCAGTTGTAAAATCTAAAAACAATTCCTTCCATTATTTACCTTATAATTTTGGCGGAAGCGGAAGCAGTGGTTTTGAAATACAAGCACTTCAAGAAACTTTGCGATTAGCTGATTTCAAAACTAAAGAGTTGGAAATATACTATAATGGCGAACGGGGCTTAACCGAATTTGTAATAAACTGCTTTGCCAAAGAAGGTAAGTATTGGAAAAACATTGGCAAATACACCACCGATTTTTTAATTGTGAAGCGAACAGCCAAAGATAAAATTCACAAAGCCTTGCTTATTGAAACCAAAGGTGCTTTGTATGCAGAAGACAAAGTTTTTCAGAAAAAGAAAAACTATGTAGAAACCGAGTTTTTAAAACTCAACCAAGAAAAATTTGGTTACCAACGTTTTGACTTCCTGTATTTAGAAGACAGCAAAAACATTGCAGCCAACATCACAAAATTGAACAACAAGTTAAACCAGTTTTTTAACGATTAAAAATTTAATACAATGATACACCCCACAATACAACCATACTTACCTAAAGTATTTGAACTTTTTGAAAAACACAATATTAAAAACGCCTATTTATTTGGTTCAGTGCTTTCAGAAAAATTTAACGAACTAAGCGATATAGATCTTTTAATAAACTTTAGAGATTATTCTGATCCATTAATAGTAGGTCAAAGCATTTGGGATTTGGAAGATGGATTAGAGGTTATAACAAATCGGAAAATAGACTTATTAACAGAACGGTCTTTAAAAAACCCATATTTTATTCAAGAACTAAATAATACTAAACAGCTCATATATGAATATTCAACTAAATAAATACTTGTCTGATATTTTGGAAAGTATTGCGTGCATAGATGAATTTACAGGCAATTCAAAACAATTTAATAACTACCAAAATAGTAAAATAATGCAAGCTGCTGTTGAAAGACATATAGAAATTATTGGAGAAGCCACGAAGCATTTATTGGAACTTAAACCAGAAATAAGCATTACTAATGCAAGGAAAATTATTAATACGAGAAATAAAATAGCACACGGGTATGATGAGATTGAGAATTCTGAAATTTGGAATATCATCATTAATCATTTGCCAAAATTAAAAATAGAAGTAAAAGAACTACTTAACAATTAAAAAAAATGCCGATAAAATACATTCCATATTACCCTAACACGGTTGAAGGACAAGCGATATTAGATAACATTACCCGAACACAAAGGATTTTACGTTACCGTGAAAACGATAAAGTTTACGACCGTATAAAAAGAGGTATGCCTTACTACGAAGTAGAAACCGTTGAAATTGTTAATGGTCAAGGGTTAATGGTTAATGAAAATAAAGCCGACCCAACATTAACAACTAACAATTTACCATTAACCATTAATGACAATTTAGTAATTCGTGGCGAATGTATTTCGGCTTGTGCCTACCTGAAAGAAAAAGGTATTAAAGTGGACTTGGTTTACATTGACCCGCCATTTGCGAGTGGTGCTGATTATGCTAAAAATGTTTACATAAGAAGAAATCCAAAATTGGCTGCAAAAGTAGCAGCAGCGGAAAAAGAAATGGATATTGACGAACTCAAAGCATTTGAAGAAAAAATGTATGGGGATATTTGGCAAAAGGAAGATTACTTAAATTGGATGTATGAAAATTTAATTGCTATAAAGAGCATAATGAGTGAAACGGCAAGCATATATGTTCACCTTGACACTAAAATTGGACATTATGTAAAGATTTTATTAGATGAGGTTTTTGGCGAGGACAAATTCATCAATGAAATAATTTGGCATTACGAAGATAAATTTGCAACTGGCGGAAAGAGATTAGATAAAAACCACGATACAATTTTCCTCTATTCAAATAACGAGGATTATATTTTCAATCCCATCGTTATTCCGAAGGATGAAACAACAAAAAGGGCATTGAGAAAAAAGGTTGAGGGCAAAACGGTTGAGGTTAGAGATGAAAATGGTAATAAAATTATCGTTGAGTATTCAGAAAAAAAGGCTGATGATGTTTGGGATTTAGGTCGAACCATATCCAAGAATGACCTTCGTGATTACGCAACACAAAAACCTGAACCACTTTTAGTAAGAATTATTTCAGCAAGTAGCGATGAATATAGAGATAATGAAAAGAAAGAAAGGATGGTCATTGCGGATTTCTTTGGCGGAAGTGGAGTTTCCTCAATAGTCGCTAATGAATTAGGACGAAATTTCATTCACGTTGATATTGGAATAAATAGTATTCAAACGGTAAGAGACAGATTGGTTGAAGCTAAAGCCAATTTTCAAATTTTAGAAATAAAAGATGGAGTTAGCTTATTCCGCAACCCACAGCAAACAATGGATAAGTTGGCAACACTTATTCCTGGTTTATTGCAAGGCTTGCCTGGCATTAGTAAATTTTGGTTTGGTGCGGTGGTGCATAGCAAAGAAGGCACTATTCCTGTTTACGTTCCCAATTTGCT
>JANYDJ010000204.1 GCA_025363675.1 Flavobacteriaceae bacterium
TGGCAAGAATATACCAAGGGCAAGCAAACTTATTTGCAGTTGGCACAAAAATATAACTGCTCAGTAAAAACTATTCAACGCAAATTAGATGCAATAAAAATTGAGCAAAACTATATACAAGTATTGTATGCAAATGTATTAATGGACACGACTTATTTTGGTCGACAATTCGGAGTAATGGTTTTTAAAGATAGTATTACAGGCAGCATTTTGTACAAGCAATATGTAAGGCAAGAGACCAATTTATTGTACCAATTAGGTATAAATGAAATAACAAAAAGAGGTATAAAAATCCAGTCTATAATTTGCGATGGGAGAAAAGGATTGTTCCAATTATTTCCATCAGTCCCAGTTCAAATGTGCAGTTTCCATCAGGTAGCGATTGTCCGCAGGTATTTAACCAAGAAGCCCAAGATGCAGGCCAGCAAAGAGCTGTGGGAGCACACATTGCTTTTAAAACAAACAGACAAGGAGAGTTTTGCAGGTGGGCTAGAACAATGGTATATCAAATGGCAAACGTTCTTGGATGAAAAGAAAACAGATACCAAAGGGAAAAACAGGTATGTGCACAAACGACTGAGAAGTGCCTATAGAAGCTTGAAAACTAATTTACCTTGGCTGTTCACCTGGTATGATTATATAGAGTTGAAAATACCTAACACGACCAATTCGCTGGATGGTCAGTTCTCCAATTTGAAAAACAAATTACGCAACCACAACGGCTTGTCTCAAGAAAGGAAAAGGAAGTTCATAGATGAGTTTTTTAAGGCATAGAGACCTCTAAAATTATCATAGGGCTGCAAATTTGCAGCCCTATGAATGACAATTTTGTCGGTCATCAAACTATCCCTGGCAAGTTGCTCTCCAGCAGAGCTTGCGTATGTTTTGTTTGAACCTGTAAAAATAGATAACAGGAAGACTGTATGAGTGAATTACTCAAAAATAAACACCATTACTTTTGTCCATTACTCCAAGAATTTTTTCTACTGCGGAATCTGGGTTTAAATATAGTTTAAACAATGCCTCTTGGAAAATACTACTAAGTTCTTGAAAGATATAGTGCATTATTAAGGTTTTATGAAGATTGTTACGAACATTACATTATGGGGTTTTATAAGCCCTAATCAATGTATCCCCACAAACCGCTCTTCTCCCACACACTGCGAAGCTCTATACATTCCCTCACTGTTAAAAGGTAGTTCTATATTACCCAAATAGTCAATAGCTATCAATCCGCCTTCGCCACCGAGTTTTACTAGTTTATCGTTTACCACAAGCTGGCAGGCATCGTGCAAACTCAATCCTTTGTATTCCATGAGGCAACTCACATCGTAAGCCACCACACTGCGTATAAAGTATTCGCCATGGCCGGTGCAGCTTATGGCACAGGTATTATTGTTGGCATAAGTGCCGCTGCCTATAATAGGCGTATCGCCAATTCTATTATATCTTTTATTGGTCATGCCGCCGGTGCTGGTGGCTGCTGCTAAGTTTCCATGTTGGTCTAGGGCAACTGCACCCACGGTTCCTTTTTTCAGGTTCACGTTGTGGTCTAATTGCATAAATTCGCTATCCTTAATCTTGAGTAATTGTTGGTAGCGGATATCGGTATGAAAATATTCGTCGGCTTCAAAAGCTATATTATTAAGTTTGGCAAACTCTTCGGCACCATTGCTACTAAGTAATACAAAACCTGATTTCTCCATTACGGTGCGTGCAAGTACAATAGGATTTTTAATATTCCGAACACACGTAACTGCCCCTGCCATTAGATTGCTGCCATCCATTATGGAAGCATCCATCTCGTGACCGCCACTGTGAGTGAATACAGCACCTTTGCCTGCATTAAAGAGAGGTTCATTCTCTAAAGCGGTTACCGAGGCTGATACTGAATCCATGGCCGAACCACCTTGTTCGATAATTTTATATCCAACTTCAATACAATTATTTAAAGCTGCAGTATATAATTGATAAAGTTCGGGTGTGAGGCTAGATTTCTCGATAGTGCCTGCACCACCATGTATGGCAATACCAGGTTTCATT
>JANYDJ010000211.1 GCA_025363675.1 Flavobacteriaceae bacterium
AAAAATTACACCGTTTCTAATGTATTCCTGTCTTAACCAATTTACCATTCTTATCATAATTTGAATATTGCCATCTTTCTATGTTTTTTAGATTCATTAAATTTTTCTCTTCTATAAGATTACCTTTTTTATCATACAAGTATTTATAATGGCTAGTGATTTCTTTTGCTGATAAATCAAAAACACTATATTCTATCAATCTGCTCTTATTATCATACAAAGATGTATGCTTCATTCTAAAAGATTGACAAAGTATAGTCTTGCCCTTGTTTAAATAGGTATATTTATATCGAATGGTATCTTTAGGTAATTCATAGTTCACATGTTCAATTATATTACCTAGGTTATCGAATTCCATTGTTATTTTATTTGTAATACTATCACCTTCATATGCAACATACGCCGTCACATTTCCTCTGTTATCATAAGACAAAACAGAATCTTTAAAGCACATTTTAAAATCTACATAGAACCAATAAGTATATCTACTCACAAAATTACCTTTGGTATCATAGTTATAAATTTCTTTTCGAGTATTTCCTCCTGAATCGTTAAAAAATTCTTGTTCTAAAATATCACCACTCATGCTAAATATATGACTACTCAATAGCCTTCTATTAGTCTTACTTTCATTTGGCTTAGAGCAACGATATTCAGAAACTTTTTTGACTTTACCTTTGGTATTATTTTTTTTCAGGTAGTTATCATCAATCCTGTTACCTCCTTTTTGAGCAGACAGAGTGAATGTAAAAACAAGAAACAACGAAATCAAATATGCTCTTTTCATTAAGCAAAAATAAGAGATTAATCGTAAGTGGCAAGTGCCATACGGCGTCAGCCCCTTACCCCTTCCTTACTCCTCACTCCTCCGTTTTCATCTTCCCCTTATAAGTCTTCATAAATTTCTCAAGCTTGGGTATAATAACTGCTTGGCAGTAGGGATTTTTATTTTTGTTGAGGTTGAAATAATTTTGGTGATAATCTTCGGCGGGATAAAAAGAATGGAAGCGGGTGATTTCGGTTACTATTTTATCATCAAATATTTTTGAAGAATCGAGTTCGTTCTTCACAGCTTCGGCAGTTTTCTTTTGCAAATCATTCATATAAAATATGGCTGAGCGATACTGGGTTCCCATATCGTGACCCTGCCTGTTGAGTTGGGTTGGGTTATGTATGGAAAAGAATACTTGACATAATTCTTCAAAAGAAATTTTGGCAGAGTTGTATACTACCTGAGTAACCTCTGCATGACCTGTGGTTCCATTGCAAACAGCCTCGTAGCTTGGATTTTGTACCGTACCTCCCGCATAACCCGAAGTTACTTTTTCAACTCCCTGTAGTCTTTGGAAAATGGTTTCTACGCACCAGAAACAGCCCGCACCAAATACTGCGGTGTCAAGTTTATTTGTATCATTTGTTTGCATAAGGGTATTACTTAAAGTTTCTTTTTTGTTTTGATTGGCACAGCTAAACAGCGTTGCAAAAATAGTGAAAGATAAAATGCTTAGATATTTCATGTAGATTTATTTTTTATACAAAAACGAAATAACTAGCGGCTTAGTTTTCTAACTGGCGTAAATTTTACAAATAAAACTCCCAACAATCCACAAATAATAGAAGCTATCGTTACCGAAAATATAGCCGAATTTTTTGTAAGCACAGCTCCTTCAAACGCCATTATCGACACAAATATAGACATGGTAAATCCAATTCCCGCAAAAATACCAACCGTGGCAATACCCGCAAGTGTGCATTTGTGTGGCAACTCAATAATTTTCATTTTTTTACTGATATAAACAAAAGCTATAATACCTAAAGGTTTGCCAAATAATAAACCAAGAATAATTCCTACAGACAACGGCGATGAAAGCACTTGGGTAAGTTCAGAAAATGGGAGAGCGATAGCAGTGTTTGCTAGGGCAAATAAAGGCATAATAAAATAATTAACGGGCTTAGCCATCAAATGTTCTGCCCTATCCGCAAATGCCGATTTATTGGTGGGCAGTGCAAATGCCAATAGCACACCTGCTATACTTGGATGAATTCCAGATTTGAGCAGTAGCAGCCATATCATAAATAATGAAACTGAAAATATATAAATAGGAAGGCGGAGGCTTTTCAATTTATGGTGCACAAAAAATAAATATATAGCCAATGCCCCCAAATATATATAATCTAATTGCGACGAGTAAAATATCGATATGATAAATATAGCTCCCAAATCATCGGCTACTGCAAGCGAGGTTAGGATAACTTTAACATACAGCGGTATTTTATTACCTGCCAATTTTAAAGCCGCTATTGCAAATGCGATATCTGTGGCTGTAGGAATTGCCCAACCTTTCTCGTAGGTTGTATTTTTTGTAAATAGATAATATATCATTGCTGGAACAAGCATGCCTCCCACTGCTCCGGCTATTGGCAATGCTGCTTTCTTTTTGGTATTGAGTTCGCCAGTGGTAAATTCTCTTTTTATTTCCAAACCGACCAATAAGAAAAAGAAAGTCATCAAGAGTTCGTTAACTAACCAATGTATATTGATAGCGTGGCCATCGAAACTAGCAAAGTCCAAATTCCAAAAATATATATAATTATCTGACTGGTTTGCCACTATAAAAGAAACCGCGGCACATATAACAAGAAGGCTTCCCGCAAACTGCTGCCCACGAAAAAAATTGCGAAATACAGTAATAATTTTGTGTATCGACATGAACAATATTTAGGAAAGCAGCCTATTTGATATCTTTTTGGGCAGTATCTATAATAACAATCAAATCCTCATCCGATTTTTTCATCATATATTTTTCACGGGCAAATTTTTCCAGGTTCTTTTCGCTAGAAAAAAGTTCATCCTTTTCTTTTTTATTCCTGTCGATTTCCTTCTGGTAATAATCCGCCTCCTGCTCAAGTTTATTAAGCGTTTGTCGTTGTTTCCATTGATCGAAAAAATTATTTTTATCGAAGAAAAATAACCATGCTACAAAAAACAGCGTTACCCAAAAGTATTTGTTTTTGATAAACCTGATAAGTTTCATCTGTTTCTTGTAATATTTAGTTTGTTATAATTATATATGGCTTTGCCCTAAGCAATATGATATATATTATTTTTCCACTTCTTCTTTTGCAACCGTTTTTACAAATTTAAAATCTTTGCCTGGGAAATAAGCCACTTCACCAAGCTCCTGCTCAATACGCAACAGTTGATTGTATTTGGCAACACGATCAGTACGGCTGGCACTGCCTGTTTTTATCTGGCCGGCATTGGTAGCTACTGCTAAATCTGCAATGGTGGTATCTTCTGTTTCGCCACTGCGGTGACTTATAATACTTGTATAACTATTTCTGGTAGCTAGGTTAATTGAGTTTATAGTTTCAGTAAGTGTTCCAATTTGGTTTACTTTAATTAATATAGAGTTTGCCACATTTTGCTCAATACCCATTTGCAAGCGTTTTACATTGGTAACAAATAAATCATCGCCTACCAATTGCACTTTGTTTCCAATTGCTTTGGTGAGCATGGCCCAGCCATTCCAGTCGTCTTCTGCAAGTCCGTCTTCGATACTTACTATGGGGTAACGTTTGGTCCAATCGGCCCAATAGTCCACCAGTTCGGCAGAGGTCATTTGTCTGTTGTCCGATTTTTTGAAAGTATATAATCCCGTTTTCTTGTCGTAAAACTCACTGCTGGCGGCATCCATGGCTATATATATATCTTCACCAGGAATATATCCTGCCGATTCAATAGCTTGCAATACAATTTCAATAGCTTCCTCGTTCGATTTAATATTGGGGGCAAAACCGCCCTCATCGCCCACATTGGTAGAATGTCCAGCTTTTTTCAAAACTTTTTTCAAGTGATGAAATACTTCAACACCCATTCTTAATGAATCAGAAAATGTGGGGGCATTAACAGGCATTACCATAAACTCCTGAAAGTCGATACTGTTATCTGCATGGCTGCCTCCGTTTAATATATTCATCATAGGTATGGGCAGTGTATTTGCATTTACACCTCCCAGATAACGATATAATGGATCGCCATTTTCCATAGCTGCAGCTTTGGCACAGGCCAATGAAACAGCCAATATTGCATTAGCTCCCAATACCGATTTATTGTCAGTGCCATCTAGTTCGCACAAAACTTTATCAATCAGGTTTTGCTCGAATACCAAAAAACCTTTGAGCTCTTTTGAAATACTTTCATTCACATTTTCGATAGCTAGATCGACGCCTTTTCCAAGGTAGAAACCTTCATCGCCATCACGCAACTCGACAGCTTCATGCACGCCGGTGGAGGCTCCTGAAGGCACAGAGGCACGACCAATACTGCCACTCTCTGTAATTACATCCACTTCTACGGTGGGGTTCCCACGTGAGTCCAATATCATACGACCCACTACTTCTGCAATAATACTCATAGTAATTTTTAATGTTTTAATTGATACTGCAAAAGTAAGTTTCAAGCCTGTAAACCCTTATTTTTTTTGCCCACAGATTTTTTTTAAATAAAAGTGTTTGACTATGTGAAAGTTTGCATATTTTTGCACCCCTCAAATTCTAAACAAAAACAATAATAAAATGACTAAAGCAGAAGTAATTGCAGAAATCGTAAACAAAACTGGTTACGACAAAACTCAGGTATCAGAATCTATCGAACAATTTTTTAAAGTAATACGCACCTCTATGGTAGACGGTAAGAACCTCTACTTTCGTGGGTTTGGCTCATTCATTGTGAAAAAACGTGCCAAGAAAATTGCACGTAATATTTCAAAAAATACTGCCATTGTAATACCTGAACACTTTATCCCTTCATTTAAACCAGCAAAAACTTTCCTAGAAAAAGTTAAGAAAAATGCAAACCCTGTAGCTAAACCAAGCCGCAAGAAAAAATAATTATATAGTTCACTCAATTGATGAAAAAAATAGGAACACCTCTTATCATCATCAGTTTGTGTGTGCTGGTAATTGTGGTTTTGTTTGTTCCGGGCATCAAAACCTCCAATAAAAAAATTCCGGAAAAAAGTTCTTTAAATTCTGATGCACCTAAACTTGCAAACTTTGACAGCCTAGAACTAAAAGCTGCAGCCACTTTATCGCCCGAGCTTAAAAAGGAATGGGAGGTAATACATAAACAATTGCAGGAAGCAAAGCATGATAGTGATAAATTGAAATCGATGTATAGCCTTGGTTTTTTATGGAACAATTTAAAACAATATGGATTGGCTGGCAAATATTCCTATATGATTGCCGAACTTGAACCCAACTATAAAAATTGGATTTATACCGCACAAAGTTTCTATGCCGGCACACTCATGTCAAACTCGAGAGCTGAAGTTTTATTATATGCCATGAAAGGCGAGAAAGCTGCCAGACAAGCAATGGCTATAGATATAGAAAGTTTGGATGCGAAAAACCTTTTGGCGGAACATTTAATTGCCCAGGACAAAAAAAGCGAGGGCATGCCAGAGTATATACCTTTATTATTACAGGTATTAAAAAAAGACTCTAACAATGTTCAAGCAATATATAATCTTGGCAAGCAAGCTATCAAATCTGGCCAATTGGACAAAGCTAAAGTTAGGTTTGAAAAACTAATTAGGCTACAGCCGCAATTGCCCGATAATTATGGTGAATTGGCCGATATAAATATACGACTAGGAAATGCAAAAGAAGCAGTGGCAAATTATGAGAAATGTCTTAGTTTGACCAAAGACCCCACAAGGACAGAAGAAATAAAGAAGAAAATAAAAGAAATTAAACAATAAAAACATTATAACATTATAACATTATGCCAAGCGGTAAAAAAAGAAAACGTCATAAGATTGCTACCCACAAACGCAAAAAAAGGCTTCGCAAGAATCGCCATAAGAAGAAATAAGCTGTAATAGCTTGATTGTAGGTGTGCCAATGATACTCCGTAAGGGGCGTCTTTTTGGCTATATATATAATTCATCGAAATTTTGGGTTACGAACTATTTGTAGATACCGGAAACAGGGAAACCTCCATTGCTTTGCTTAAAGACAAGCAATTGGTGGAATACCATGTTGAAAAATTAGATACCGAACATTCTGTTGGTGATATCTATTTGGGCAGGGTAAAAAAACTAATGCCAGGCAACAATGCTGCTTTTATAGAAGTGGGGTACGAGAAAGATGCATTTCTGCATTACCTCGATTTAGGTCCCCAACTTCGTTCCGTTATCAAATTTACCGACCAAGCCATCACAGGTGCTTATCCTGATGCGGCACTTGACAATTTTAAGATTGAACCTTTAATAGAAAAAACAGGGAAAATAACCCAGGTGTTTACTAAAGGTAAGCAGATATTGGCACAGGTTACCAAAGAACCCATCTCTACCAAAGGCCCGCGTCTCACTTGCGACATATCACTACCTGGCACTTATATGGTGCTTGTTCCGTTTACCAATATGGTTTCTGTTTCAAAGAAAATCAAAACATTGGAAGAACGTACCCGTCTTAAAAAATTAGCAGAGAGCATCCGTCCGAAAAATTTTGGTGTTATTATAAGAACCGTAGCAGAAGGCAAAACAGTTACCGAACTTCACAAGGATATGGGTGAGCTGGAGAGCAATTGGAAAAAACTATTTGCCTCACTAAAAGGTGCCACCGCCCCACGCAAAATATTAGGCGAACAAGACCGCTCCCTAACTTTAGTAAGAGATTTGTTGAGCAGCGACTTTACACAAATTGTGGTAAACAACAGTGCCCTGAGTGAGGAAATAAAAGAATATCTGAAACGATTAAGTCCGGGTAAAGAAAAAATTGTAAAACTGCACCAAGGCAAAAACAGTATTTTCGATGCTTATGAAATTGATAAGAAAATAAAGAATGCCTTTGGCCGCAAAGTACAATGTGCCGATGGTGGTTATTTAGTGATCGACCATACTGAAGCATTGCATGTAATAGATGTAAACAGTGGAAGCAATAGCGATATTGATAGCAACCAAGAAGCAAATGCACTTAATGTAAATACGATTGCCGCAACCGAGGTAGCACGCCAGTTAAGATTGCGTGATATGGGTGGACAAATTGTGGTAGATTTTATTGATATGCGAAACCCCGCTTTCAAGCGGAAAGTATATGAACATCTTAAAACTGAGATGGGCGGCGACAGGGCCAAGCATACCATATTACCCATAAGCAGATTTGGCTTAATGGAAATTACACGCCAAAGGGTAAGACCCGAAATTAATATATCAACTGCCGAAATATGCCCTATGTGCGAAGGCACTGGCGAGGTACGACCATCGATGTTGATATTAGATCAGATAGAAAGTAATCTGTCGCATTTTGTGAAGGAGATGAACTTGAAGGACCTCACTTTAAATGTGCACCCTTTTTTAGCCGCATTTATTAAACAAGGAATATTTTCACTCCGCTGGACCTGGTACCGCAAATACAAAACCTGGGTAACTATTAATCCCGATAAAAATTTACATTTCGGACAATATAGTTTCACCAATAAGTTGGGTGATGAGATTGTGGTGAGCTAGTTGTTAGTAGGCGGCTTGTGCTAATTTTTACTTCTTCATTTATTATTCGTTTCTATAATATAGCTTAAGATATATTATAGTTTATTGTAATTAAAGTTTACTTATTATTTTTCCATTGAAATAAAAATTGGTTCGTAGCAAAAACTTTAGTATGTTTGCTATACCAAAATAAATATTTAATATGAAAAAAAAAAGAATCTTTTATCAAGTCCTATTTATCAGTTTAATCATATTTAATGGGTGCAAAAAATCTAAACCCGTTGCCGATTTTACTTTTACTGGCAATGTATTAAATCCTACTGCTGAGGTACATTTTATATGTACTTATGCAGCTGGAAATTCATATATATGGGATTTCGGTGATGGTAGTCCAAGTTCTAATTTACCAAATCCCGTTCATACCTATACAACAAAAAACCTCTATAAAGTTACGCTAACTGTCACGAATTCCGGGGGTACAGATCAGATTACTAAAAATGTTGAAATTACTGACAATCCAAATTCAACTGCTCCCACAATAGAGTTTCTACCAAATGTAACCTCCATAACTAAAAGTGCTGGTGAAATTATTCTTTTCACAGTAGTGCTTAATTCGAGTGCAGGTTCACAATTAAGTAAATTAGATATCACTTGCAAATACGGTTCTTCGGCTTCCACAAATTTAAAATCACTAAATTTATCAGGAACATCCCAAAACTATGCTTTTGTAGATACTGTACCATTTGGCATTTCTATAATAAATTACTCTTTTATAGTTCGTGATAATAAAAGTAAGACAACTACTCAAGATTTTGTGGTGAATGTTACTACACCTAATACATGGGGCACAATTACTACTACCCCAAATATAAGTATGGATAATGAATTTGTGGCTAGCGGTACTTCGTTTTGGGGCCTTTCTCTTTTATCAGCACCCGTTAATCAAGCTACTGCCAAGCAAAGTGCCAATAAAATAGATTTTGTATTTGGGCACCGTTCTACTATAAATGGAGGTGCTTTTTTAGCCACTCCTAATTCGAACGATGCTAAAATTGTTTATGATAATTCCGGTATTGATAAACTGTCGACATGGAATGTATTGAACAAAACATTATTCAAATTAACAACTTTAACAGCAGCTCAATTTGACCAATGTACAAATGACTCTATGATTCAAGCACAAACAGCAGTAGGTGTAAATAATGATTCATACAAAACCGTTAAACCTAATGCGGTAGTAGCGTTCATTACCTCAGGTGGTAAAAGGGGACTAATCAAAATAAAAAGCGTAGATGGTTCTTTTGAAACTCAAACTGGAGGTACAGTAAATTTCGATGTAAAAGTGGCTGATTAAGCAAAGCAGATAAATAAATCTTTTACCATTTCCTGAAATTCCAAAGTATTTTTAACAGTTGCGGTCCTAGCATTGTTAATGAAAATTAAAAATCTCTTAACGCTCTCTTTTTTCTTGCTTGTATTATATAATTCTTCTTCAGAATATTTAGAACAAAACAATTGCGGATTGTTGCGAACTTTTATCGCTTAGTTCGTTCCTCCATATTCAAATCATTATCGAAAGGACTTTTGGTGAAAGGATATGTTAATTGTTTGAGGTAGCCTTTGGGAAAATTAGCTTCGTGCAGCCCTGTTCCCTCGGGCCATTCATTGCCCGGCAAATAATAGGTACCGAAAATTTTATCGATAAATGGGAATATAGTTGCGAAATTTTTTCCATAATATTTAGGGTCTTCGCAATGGTGCCAAAAATGATATTGGGGTGTTGCAAATATATATTTTAAAAATCCAAAATTGATTCGTGTATTGGAATGAATTAAAACAGCGTGGATTGCCATAAATATGATATATATATTAAAAACTATCGGGCTAAATCCAAATACATATAATGGAATAAATGCCATGGCCCTGGTGAAAAATATATCTATAAAATGAGTACGGCTACCCGCAAGCCAATCCATGTTTTGTGTAGAATGGTGTACCGAATGAAAACGCCATAAATAGGTATGTATATGAAAAGTGCGATGTGCCCAATATTGAAAAAAATCGGTAATTAAAAATGCGAATACCAACTCTATAACAAAAGGCAAACTTTGAACCCAAGTATGCAAACCCGAAAGCCCCATCCAACCAAAAAATATATTTGCAGGTTGTTGCGTAATAACACCAAAAAACTGAATAAATAAATGACTGATTACAAAGTACACCAAATCGGTTCGCCATTCTGGATGAAATTTTGTTTGTTCTTTATTCTTGGGCCATATAAGTTCGATAGGTATAAATATAACCGCCATCAGAAGTAAGTCAAGCAACAGCCAATCCAATCCTAAATACCAACTTGTTTCCCCCACTTTACTGCCTTGCACCGTAAAGCCGCCCATAAAAATAGTGGCCGTGCATATTAACAGTCCATACATGCCCCAAGTTTTCTTTTTACTTAATATAAAACTAAGTACTGCAAAAAATAAGGACGCTATAATAACACTGCTGAGTAATATCTGCATAGATGCTGTAGTATATATTTCTCTAAATTCAGGTGAGGTTAATAGTTCTGGGAATTTAAAACAGAATACTCCAAAAAAAGCGAGAATTCCTAAAAAAATAGATAAGGATCCACTTATTTTTCCTTCACCAATTTTAAAACGTTGATTGGATTGATTCATGCAGTTTTTTTTAGCAAATATATTGGGTAATACTTTTAGTTTCCCATTTTATATTTTTCAATGCTGCTGCCCCTTCGCCTCCGCTCAGGGGGCGACATCCGCATTCATCATTCATCATTAATCATTTATAGTTCACCTATACACCTGCATCAATCCATTACCCTCTAACTTCAATATTTTTATTTCGGTATTGATCCATTGTTTGGTGATGGGATCTTGGTCTAGTCCAAAATTATTGTGGAGGGCTTCATAGGTCTCGTCGAGATGATCGGTCCAGTTAGCACCATAAGTATTATATAATTTGCCTATATATAACATTTGGTCGAAACCTTTATAGGAATACTCACCAGGCTCAGTATAATACTTAGCTCTGAACAATTCGCGGAAGCCTTTGGCGTTCAATATATTTACGTGATGCGTAGTGGCAAACAAACAATGATAATCAATCCATTTTTCGAAATCTGGAGTTTTAAAATCAAGCCAACTTTCTAGACCCATTAAAGTGAAATTCTCCAAATCTTTTACGTTCTTCATTTGGCGGTTCACCCAGTTTTCGTCATTGCTCAGCATCAATAACAGGGCAGGCTTTTCAGGACTTGTTATTATATCTTCCGTTTTTAAATAAGGTACGGCA
The DNA here is from genome assembly GCA_025363675.1 of Flavobacteriaceae bacterium. Lineage (GTDB taxonomy): Bacteria > Bacteroidota > Bacteroidia > UKL13-3 > UKL13-3 > CANJUD01. Next base: position 10,806 of record JANYDJ010000211.1, read on the forward strand.
TTCAATATTTTCACCTTTAGCATATTGATAGAATCGGGTTTGCTGCGGAGTTTTTCTGCCAATGCTTTCATACTTTTTTTACCGTCGTGTATAATATATATATTTGCGGTATCAAAATCTCTTACCCAAAAATCGGTAATACCTTTATCGAAGTTAGAAATATCAGTATTTGTATTTATCAAATAAGGGGTTGTTACTGACGAGCCCACTGATACCACAGGAGATAAATGATATATTTTATTTTGCAAACAATATCCTGCCAACATATTGATTCCTTCTTTAAATAATGGGCCTACAATAAAATCCATATTTTTAATTTCAGGCTTTTGCAAAATACGAAGTGTGGTAATAGAATCTTTTTGGGTATCGTACACTGTAAGCGTGCATTCGAAACCCAACTTCTCTAATGAATCGAGTGCCGTGAGGATACCCTCATAGTATTCCAATGCTGCTTTCTGTACAAGGGCTAACTTTTTTCTTTTTAGTTCTGCTTCGGGCATGCTTGAGCAGAAAGGCAATAACAGTGCAATTTTAATAGAACGCCCGCGATACTGGGGGGCTTTAGTGCTCGCAAAGGAGAGCCCAGCAAATGCCCCTAACAATATATATATTATAACAACGCTCTTTTTCAAAAAAAAATCAGATATATAATATTATTCTTTTACAAATTTTAAGTTTATCACTTTAGTCGAATCTAAAAATATTTGGGTCATATATATTCCTGCTGGCAAATTTTCGACTGACAGTGATTGGTTGGGATAAATTGTTTGGGTTCTCACCATTTTTCCTTGCACATCTATTATATTCATTTTGGTGGGGCCTGTTAGTCCTTTTATATATAACTCACTGTTGGTGGGATTGGGCCAAAGTTCTATCTTATTTTGATTTTGTGCAGGCTCAACACCCATTTTGAGATTGACATTTACATCGAAGGTAGAAAAATGAGAACCACAATTATTGGTTGCCGTTAGCTTTACGGGATATTTTCCAAAAGTTGGGAATGTGTGTACGGGTGAATAAGCTGAGCTTGTATCGCCATCTCCAAATTCCCACAAATAACTTGTGGCATACGATGATTGGTTATTGAAAGTAACAGTAAGGTTAGGCACTGGCGTATTCCATCCAAAACCTGCTTGGGGTAATGGGGAAACACTAATTTTAACTGGTGTGGACTGTGCCATGCAACCATACTGATTTTTAACCGTACATATATAATTTCCAGTACCCTTCAATATTACACTTTGTGTAAAGCCGGCATTATTGCTCCAACTATATGAGGTGTAACCTGCACTGGCTGTAAGCGAAACACTATCTCCTTGGCAAAAAGTAGTATCGCCTTGTATAGTAACTACAGGTTTTACTATTGCAGGTGCATTGTATACAGAAACATTAAAAGTATCATTGGTTCTATCAGAATCTTTTGACCAACTTACATACGAAACTATATCATAATTTCCGGTTGCAGCAAAATTGAGTGTTTGCGTAAATGTATAGGTATAGCTTTGCCCCTTCCCTATAGTAATTGTTGGATTTTCAGTAACCGCTTGCCCCCCATTTACCCTATAACTTACTGGCACCGTTAAGTTGGATATAGGGCCGCCTTTATTGGTAAGTGTAATTTTAACAGGCTGCGTTCCTATATTACATCCCGTTGTTGGATTTTGAATATTGGTCACACTTAAATCGAAGGTTTCTTTCCATATCGTTATATCATCGAAGGTATATCCGTCGCCTGTTTGGCCTGGTGTTGCACCGTTATTGTCTTCCTGCCCGAAACGAACTTGGAAGCTGCTTGAAAATGACTGGCTATTTGATTTCAACAGTGATGATATATCCAAATCTTGCACCGATTTATAATTATCCTGCTGGGGTTGATTGGCAAATAAATCATAAATCTGTATCCAAGCACTTTTATCACTGCCTCTAACCCATACTTTATCATTTGCATTTTGTTCCTCACCATGATTTTGATAAGCAAAGTCGAGATATATTTTTTCGTTGGTGCTATACTTAGTCATATTTAAAGTAAGTGTTAGATAATTGATAGCATACGGGCCGCTACTACTTTGTGCGGGAAACTGATCCATGGTAGCAGCATGCGTGCCACTATTGGGGAAACCTGCTCCAGCAGCCAATCTTAATCGTCCGTTGTCAGGTCTGCTGGTAGCAAAATCAAACTCATCGGTACTATCCAAACCTATTATATTTTGTTGGGTATATATACTTCCATCAGTTTCAAATCCTTGAAAATAAGGTAATTTTGTGGGAGCATTTTTTATATTTTTAATGATTTTTATATTTTGGTCATTATTAGTAGCAGTATCATTTACCAAATGCGTTTGCGATGCAATTTGATAATACCCTCCTACGCTCAAATCGACAGTATTTGAGAAAGTAAAAGTGAGCGTGTCGCCAGAGTTCATGGTAGTTTTAACGGTATCATATACATTTCCCAATCCATTTATATTATAGGATAAGGGGATTTTAGTGAGGGCATTGCTTCCGAAATTTTTCACCAATACTTTTATTTTTTCTGAAGTGGAAAGTGACAGTGATGTATTTGCCCTACCTATGGTATTATGTATTTTTAAAATCCCCACATCATTGGGAACCTTTGCATAGCATTGCCAGTTTAATTCAAAACCTGTAGAAACACCAGTATTATCAGTGGTTTGACGGATTGTAATAGAACCTCCCATTGAAGTGATTGTTCCTCCATTGGGCAAGCTATTTCCAGTATACTGACCTATTAAATTGCTTGACATATTGGGTCCATCATATATACTTAAATAATCGCCCACTGCAAAACTAAAACTGTTAAATGTTAGGGTAACTACCGATGCATTGGTGGGAGAAATGGTGATAGAGCCATCTGTATTATTGCTATAATTTAAATCGCCGCCATTATCTTTTAACGAGCCGAAACAGTTGGTTTGTGTAGTTCCACTGCCACTTATAGAAAGTGAAACAGATTTGCATGACAACATGGTTGAATCGATTGTTATATATTGATTGATGAGCACACTATCATAACCACCTAAACAACCTGTTATATATAATTTTACATTAAATGAGCCATACTTATTATATACATGTTTCGGGTTGTCAGCAGTTGAGGTTGTGCCATCGCCAAAGCCCCAAGTTGAGGAAGAAAACATAGCACTGGTATTGGTAAAATATACGGTATCTTTTGCATTGCAAAATTTGGTTTTGTTGGCGGCAAACTGAGCCTTTATTGTTGTATCGTATGCTTTTCCAACGTTTACTGCATACCAGGCATTGGTAACTTGTTTCACTTCATCTGAACAGCCACCATATAAGTCTTTAGCCGCTTGTATAGAATATAATCTGGATGCTGCGTAATTGGAAGTTGGTGTTAAATAATAGGTAAGATTTCTATAAGTAATTTTCGCAGATTTTGTTTGCCCAATTCCTTTTACATTATATACTTTTCCTAAGAAATTAGAACTAGAATCGCCTTCAGTAACTATATAAAACCAATGGTTTTGTACACCGCTATTATAATGCACCCCACCATTATCTTGTGCTCCGGTAACCCAATAAGAATCTTTATATGCACCAGGGTTACTAAAAAAAGTTGGGTTTTTCATACTACGCAAAGGCTGGCCACCACCTGCATCTTCTCCTATCAAATAATTACCATTAGTACCCTTTACATAAAACTCGACCATGGTTCCAAATATATCACTGAACGATTCGTTTAATGCACCACTTTCGTAGGAGTATTGTAATTGTGCTGAGTTGCCGGTAACACCGTGTGTGAGTTCGTGTCCGCAAACATCCAAACAAGTAAGTGGCGACAATTGGTTGCCATCACCATAAGTCATGCGTTGTCCATCCCAAAAAGCATTATCATATTGGGTACTATAATGTACATAGCTTAATAATTTTCCGCCTGAATTATTATAACTATTTCTGTTATGGTTTTTCTTATAATAGTCGTAGGTAGATTCTGCTCCAAAATGTGCATCGGTTGCTACCTCGTCTTTGTTTGCATTTTTATTGTTCCAGTAATTATCTGCATCCGTAAAATCGGTATTGGTATATGATGTGCCTTGTTGTAAATTATAAGTTTCTATTCCATTGCCACGTCCACCTTTTTCACGCAATCTAAATTCTATAGCGGTACTGTCAGTAGTGATGGTTTGTTTTCCTGCATATTTAGTAACGGCTGTGCCTTTTGCATCGCCTGTATGTAGTAAGTCTTCTTCCCCCATAATATTTCCATTCTTGGCATCAACATATATATATTTTCTGGCCATAGGTTCATGGGCATATATATTAAATTTCCAGCAAAGTTTAAAAGTGGTTTGATGATACACATCGCCTACTGACTTATATACTAATTCGCCTTTGGGCAAAAAAGTAGCCTTTGGATCTTCTTGTTCTATTTTAATAAAGGCTTCTTGCTGGGGCAATTGCCATTTATATATTTTGGCTCCCATATATTGTGTGGCAAATTTCAGAGCCTCTTTCTCAGCAATATCATAATCTGCCATTACAACCAAATTGGGATAATAATCCCCATTATATGATATAACTTGACCATTAATGGTGTGAAAAATTATCATAGTATTGGCAATCTCATATCCATTTACCATTTGGCGATAGCGATAATGTGTCCAACCAATTTCATCGATTTCGGCTTTCATTAATTTCAACTCAAAAGCATATTCACTTTCTAATTGATTTTTTAATTGTTCAATACCGGGACGATTTTTGTCATCGAACTTTACAAATTGTGGAACGCCCCAAGCTTCGTTCATTATAACTTCGCTAGTTTTAAAGTTCCCTATAGACTGGTTGTTTTGCGAAAAACCCTGAAAATACAAGGCCGTCAACATTGAGAGAGCTACTGCTCTTAAAATATTTCTCATCTTAAAATAGTTAGTGATTTAAGGTGTAAAAATACGGGGAAAAGTGGTATCCCAAAAGTAAAATTTATAGGAGTAAGGAATAAGGGGTAAGGGGTAAGGCCATTCGGTGTCAGCTCCTTACTCCTTACTCCTTACTCCTTATTCCTTTTATACTGCGACATTATATTCCCGCAATGCATCATTCAACGAAGTCTTTAAATCAGTACTCGGTTTGCGTTGACCGATAATCATGGCACAAGGAACTTGGTATTCGCCAGCAGCAAACTTCTTGGTATAACTCCCTGGAATTACTACTGAGCGAGCGGGCACATGGCCTTTATATTCTATTGGTTCGCTACCCGTAACATCAATAATTTTTGTGGACATGGTAATGGTTACCCCTGCTCCCAATACTGCGGCTGCCCCTACCCTCACGCCTTCAACTACTATACAACGCGAACCAATAAATGCATGATCTTCTATAATAACAGGTGCTGCTTGCACAGGTTCTAGTACACCGCCAATTCCTACCCCACCGCTTAAGTGTACGTGTTTACCTATCTGTGCACACGAGCCTACTGTTGCCCAGGTGTCTACCATGGTACCTTCATCTACATACGCTCCAATATTTACATACGAGGGCATCAAAATCACTCCGGGCGATATATAACTTCCATAACGAGCAACGGCATGCGGCACTACGCGAATTCCCAATTCTTTATAATTACTTTTCAAAGCCATCTTATCATAAAACTCCATGGGGCCAGCATGAAATGTTTCCATTTGGCGGGTTGGGAAATATAATATTACGGCTTTTTTCACCCACTCGTTCACTTGCCAATTTCCATCTGCCAAAGGTTCGGCAACACGTAGTTTGCCTTTGTCTAGTTGTTCTATTACTTCATTAATAGTAGAAAGTGTGTTACTGTCTTTCAACAACTCGCGGTTTTGCCAAGCGGCTTCTATAATATCTTGCATGGGTTATAATTTTGATGCAAAATAATATAATAAAAGCGGGGTATCAAAATTTATATCGCAAATTGATTTTTTCATTTTAAATTTGCACCATATAAAATATTTTTAATCATGCGAATACAAGTTATACAAGACGGGCAAGGAAAGAACACAGGAATTTATATCCCGATGGAAGACTGGAACTTGATTAAGAACAATTATCCTGATATCGACAATTTAGATAAAGATATCCCCGAATGGCAAAAACAATTACTTGATAAACGCTTAGATGCTATTGCCAAAAATCCTGACTCCATTAAACCAATTGACGGACTTTTTGAGGAGCTTGAT
>JANYDJ010000063.1 GCA_025363675.1 Flavobacteriaceae bacterium
CCTAGTTTAGGATTAGCTTTGAAGCCAATTAAAACAAAACCCAAAAGGTGAAAGAAATACAAATACAATTTACAGACAAGAACGTAACTGCCTGGGGCGGGATGAAACTGATGAAGTCTATGCTTGACAGTATCGGCATAAAAGAATTTATGAGCGGCCTAGACCTTCCGGAAAAAGGTTCGAATAGGGGCTATACACCAATGCAAATCATGGAATGTTTTTGGACAAGCATCTGGATAGGTGCAGGAAGATTTAGCCATTCAGCATACTTGCGACACGACAAAGTATTACAGGAAATATTTGGTTGGAAACAAGCCCCATCGCAAAGTACTTACAGCCGTTTCTTTCAGAAATTCAGTTGGCAAAGAAATACGGAAGTGTTTGTGCCAACACAAAAATGGTTCATTGACAATTTACAAATCAACAACCTCACACTCGACTTTGATAGTTCGGTAATTACCCGATACGGAGAGCAGGAAGGGAGCAAAGTGGGCTACAACTCAAACAAACCCGGCAGAGCATCACATCACCCGCTTATGGCATTTATTGCCGAAACACGCATGGTAGCCAACGCATGGCTTCGCCAGGGCAACACCTCTGCACTAAGCAATTGCAAAGCATTTATAGATGAAACTTTTGAAATACTTAAAGACAAAAAAATAGGATTGATAAGAGCCGATAGTGGGTTTTATGCTCATGATTTTTTGAACTATTTAGAAAGCGAAAAACAAACCAATTACATCATAGCAGTAAAAATGTATTCTACCATCAAGCGAGAATTGCAATCGCAAAAAGCATGGTGGAAATTAAAAGATGGAATGGAAATATGTGAGTTTGAATATCAATCGCCCGACTGGGAAAAACCAAGACGAATGGTAGCCGTGAGAAAAAACACAGAGGTACTTACCAAAGCCACTGGCAAACTTTTATTATTTGATGAGCCCACCAGCAAATACCGATACAGCTTATATGTAACCAATCTTGATTTACCAGCCGAGCAAATTTGGTTAAGTTATAAAGACAGAGCAGATGCCGAGAACCGCATCAAAGAATTGAAATATGATTTTGGATTAGATAGTTTTTGCATGGAAAAATTTTGGGCCACAGAAGCCGCATTCCGTTCCATAATGATAGCATATAACCTTATGAGTTTGTTCCGTCAAGTCGTACTTAAAAGCAAGTCACAAGCCACTTTAAGTACATTAAGATTCAAATGCTTTGCATTAGGAAGTTGGATAACAAAACATGCAGGAAAAACAATTTTAAACATATCAGCAATAGGCGAAAAACGAAAATGGTTGGACGGTTTATTCGGAATAGTCAAAAACAAAGACAGTTCATTTTATTTTTCTAATGCATAATCTCGGTTTAAACTAATTCTTAAAAAGCCCCCTTGCTAAACCATGCAAGGGGGCTTTTTTATGATTTTTTCAGTTGACACAATTCACTTTGATTCGTAAAAATTCCACCTGTTCAAAATTTTTAAATTAAAATCTCATACAACATTTTGCATAATGCATTTTGTATAACGCAAAATGTTGTATACTTTTGTGGGGTGAATATTTCGTTAGAAAAAAATCCATTCTCGTTAACCGCTTATCATGGGCCTGCCTTTTTTTGCGACCGTGTTAATGAAACCAAACAACTGCAAAGCAATGCCCGAAATGGCGTTAACACCATCCTATTATCAGAAAGGCGGATGGGAAAAACGGGATTGTTGCAACATACTTTCCATACACTCCCACCCCGTATGAAAGGAATATATATAGATATTTTTGCCACTACTTCGCTTAAAGAGTTTACCAATTTATTAGCTACTGCCATTTATCAAGCATTCCCACAGAAGAATAGTATTGGCAAGAAATTTTTGTTATTACTTAAAGCTCTTCGTCCCGTTTTTAGTTTCGATGAAGTAAGCGGAGCTCCTGAGGTAAGCCTTGATTTTGCACAAGAAAAACAATTTGAAAAAAGCCTGACCCATTTATTAAATTTTTTAGATCAGCAACCCATACTAAGCATTGTGGCCATCGATGAATTTCAACAAATAACTACTTATCCCGAAAAAAATGTAGAAGCCTATTTGCGTACTATCATTCAGCAATTAAAAAATGTGCGTTTTATTTTTAGCGGCAGCAGTCAACATTTATTGGCCGAGATGTTTCAGAGTGCCAAGCGTCCCTTCTTTTCAAGTTCGCAGGCAATCTATTTACATGAAATTGATTCGAAAATTTATGCTACATTTATCAAACAAAAATTTGCAGCATTTAAACGCACAATTTCCAATGAAGCACTCGAGTTTATTTTAGAATATACTAAACTGCATACTTACTATACACAAGCATTGTGCAATAAAATTTTTAGTTTGCCTATAAAAAAAATAACGCTACACGATGCCCAGCTTGCTGCTCAATTAATATTGGACGAACACGCTACTTTTTTCTTTCAGTACAGAACTTTATTAACCACCAATCAATGGCAGCTTTTGAAAGCTATTGCCAAAGAAGATAAAGTATATCAAATTTCGGCCAAGCAATTTATACATAACCACCACTTGGGAACCCCTGCTAATGTGCAACGTAGCCTAGAAGCTTTATTAACCAAAGAAATGGTTTTTGCAAAAAAAGATGAAAAAGGAAATTACTATCGTGTTTACGATTGTTTCCTTGCAAGGTGGCTAGCTCAAAAATAATCTCATACAACATTTTGCATAATACATTTTGTATAATTACATAACTAACATTTGAACTAATAAGTTCTTCTATTTATAATAGCCCCCCATTAACCATTAACCATTAACCATTAACCATTCATCATTAACCATTCATCATCCCCCCGTTTCAACTCCCATTTTTTCCATTTGAACCAATTCACTTTTGACGCTAGAGCGATTGAGTTGTATGTTCGCAGTACCAAATTATCCGCACTTTGCCCCATATACGCACAAAAAGCAAGCTACACCAATGGATGTTCAACCGTCGCAATAAAATATCATTGCTTATTGCTTTTTTGTCGGCAATCTTTCGTTTTTATATGTTTCCCAATCTTGACTGGGCTTGGCATCTGGAAACTTTCGTGGTAGTTTTCTTCATATTCGCTATCATGCTGAACAGTGCTGCATGGGTTGAGGGGTTTTTAAATTGCCATTACCCCCACCACCGTAATGTACCCAAACGCATTGCCCTGCAAATATTGATGGGGATGAGTATTATGACCTTGGTACAATTTATATTCAATGCCGTTTTCCTGAACCATATTTTTGATAATGCCATCAAAACCAATATGCAGCCCAGTTTGATAAACCACCTCGAATATATATTTGTAACAGCGAATTTATTACTATCATTTGTGGTTAATTTATTATATGTGAGCAATCATTATATCAAAGAATGGAAAACTACCTTGATACATAATGAACGCATTAAAAAAGAATCGGCTATGCTGCAGTTTGAGAATCTGAAAAATCAGCTCAATCCCCATTTTCTCTTTAATAGTCTCACTTCATTAAATAGTTTGATATATGAAAACCAGCAACTGGCTTCTGAATTTCTGCAACAACTATCGAAAGTATATAGATATTTATTACTACACAAAGATGACAACTTGGTGAAACTTGGCGAAGAACTACAATTTATCAATAGCTTTGTGATGCTACTCCACACACGGTTCGACGGACAATTGCAGATTGAAATAAATGTACCCGAAGAAGATAAATTTTTAACTATAGTTCCTGTCACCACCCAAATTTTAATTGAGAATGCAATCAAGCATAATATCATATCAACAACAAAACCATTACATATAAAAATATATACAAAAAACAAATACCTGGTGGTAGAAAATAATCTCCAACGTAAATCAATAGTTGAAACCTCCAACAAACTCGGATTAGAAAATATGAAGAAGCTATATCAAATTATTGCCAACAGAGAAGTTGAAATTGTAGAAAATGAACATACATTTGTAGTGATAGTACCATTAAGTTGAAAGGAGTAAGGACCGTTCGGCGTCAGCCTCCTTATTCCTTACCCCTTATTCCTTACCCCTAAAAAACTAATATGATAAAAACATTAATAATAGAAGACGAGCCATTAGTGGCTAAGGATTTGAAAAACCAGTTGAAGAAACTGAATGAAGAAATTGAAATTATCAATACCATTGGCAGTACTGCTGAGGCTATAGAATGGTTTCAAAACAACCCCCAACCCGATTTGATATTTATGGATATACAATTGAGCGATGGTGTGAGCTTCGATATTTTGAAGGAAGTGAAAGTCACTGCTCCTATTATATTTACCACCGCATACGACCAATACGCCATTCAAGCATTCAAGCACAACAGTATTGATTATTTGCTAAAACCTATTGATGCTGCAGAACTTCAGCATGCCCTAGATCAGTATAATATATATATAACTGAGAATGGTGATTTCTCGGTGAAAATAAAAAGTTTATTGGCAAACTTAAACGAGGCCACGGGTAGCTATAAAGAACGTTTTATGGTACAAACCCGAAACACTTTAATGCCAGTACCTGCGGGTGATATCGCTTATTTCTCGAAAGAAGAATTAATATATATATATACCAAAGAAAATAACCGTTATCTGTCAGAAAACCATTCTATGGAAGAGATTGAAGAAATGTGTGATCCCAAACAATTTTACCGAGCGAACAGGCAAGTAATTATAAACGTGGATATGATAGAACGTGTAAAGAGCAGCTATAATGGCAAACTATTGGCCGTGCTCAAACCTCCATATACCACAGAGATTGATATAAGCCGCGAAAAAGCCTCTGATTTTAAAGTGTGGCTGGATTCGTAATGATTGAGTCAAACTTTTTCATTTGCTCGATACAGTTACTATATTTGCAAAATGACTACAGATAAAAAAAGCAAAGGCTCTTCGTTTTTTTTTCCTTTTATTATTGGAGGATTATTTACTTATTATATTTTAACACCTGCAATTGATGGTAAGTTCAACTCCTTTTTTGGAGTCAAACCCGAAAAGACAAAATCTTCACGCGATACAAAACTATATAATCAAATTGATGGCAAAGTTGCACAGTACAGATATTTTTTATTTAAAAAATATTTTAATAAGAACTCTGTCTCTAAATACCGAGAATATCATACACAAAACAATCATTCCAATCAATTAAATCCAGAAAATGATTCTTATTGGCAAAGCAGAGGCTATGACAGACGTCCAGATAATTGGGTAGAAATCTTAAGTAATGATATTAACCAAACAAAAGAAAGCTGGGATAATTACTCCAACCAATTGAATCCAAATAATGATGCTTACTGGCAAAGTAGAGGGTATGACGAGCGGCCGGATAATTGGCAAAATGCTACTAGCAGTGGTTCTTCAAATGCAAATATGGACAATCATGCAAACCAAATGAACCCAAACAATTCTGCATATTCATCAAGTCGATCTGGAAATGGGGGCAAGTCGAAATAAAATTTAACAAAAAATACATGGCAAGTAAAATATATACAAAAACTGGAGACAAAGGCACCACAGGACTTATAGGTGGCAAGCGGGTTTCTAAATCGCATGAGCGGATAGAGGCTTATGGGACGGTGGATGAATTGAATTCTTATTTAGGTTTGGTGCGTGATGTAATTACCATCGACGAAAAAAAAGAAGAACTAAAATATATACAAGATAGGCTTTTTACGGTCGGCTCAAATTTGGCCTGCGACGATGAAAATGCCAAAATGATTCTACCCGACTTAACAGAAAATGATATAATACTTCTCGAAAAATCCATCGACCAAATGGATACAGAACTCGAGCCACTCAAAAACTTTATCATACCCGGCGGACATATACATATATCATACTGCCACATTGCACGCTGCGTGTGCCGCAGGGCTGAGCGACTCTGCGTGCAACTGATGGAACATAGTTTTGTACCGCCACTTATTATACAATATTTAAACAGACTAAGCGATTATTTGTTTACACTATCAAGATACATCGGAAAGCATTTGGATGTAATAGAAATCGAATGGAATAGTAAAGGAATAAGGAGTAAGGGGTAAGGAGTAAGGAGTAAGGGCCATACGGCAGAAAAACTGCAATAATGCCTATCGACTCCCGACTAACGACTAACGACTAACGACTAATGACTAATGACTAGCTGACTAACGACTAAAAAAATGAGACGAAAAACAAATACCGTAACAATAGGAAACACGCCCATGGGTAGTGATTTCCCGATTCGTATACAATCCATGACTACCACGGATACAATGGATACTATTAAAACAGTAGAACAAAGTATTCGTATGATAGAGAGTGGTTGTGAGTATATAAGAATAACTGCACCAAGTATTAACGAAGCACAGAATTTACAAAATATAATAGACGAACTACACAAACGTGGTTATCATACTCCGCTTGTTGCTGATATACATTTTACGCCCAATGCCGCAGAAGTTGCAGCAAGAATTGTAGAGAAAGTTCGTATCAATCCGGGCAATTTTGCAGATAAGAAAAAGTTTGAAACATTAGAATATAATGATGCGGAATACGAAGAAGAACTAGAACGCATTAAACAAAAATTTACGCCACTTATACATATATGCAAACAGCATGGCACTGCCATGCGTATCGGCACAAACCACGGCTCACTAAGCGACCGCATTATGAGTAGATATGGTGATACGCCGCTGGGAATGGTGGAATCGGCATTGGAATTTTTGAGAATTTGTAGAAGCGAAGACTATCATAATATAGTTTTAAGTATGAAGAGCAGCAACCCGCAAGTGATGGTACAGGCATATAGATTATTGGTGCAACGCATGGATATGGAAAACATGCACTACCCCCTGCATATAGGTGTTACAGAAGCAGGCGATGGTGATGATGGACGCATAAAATCTGCGATTGGAATTGGTACTTTATTGGAAGAAGGATTGGGTGATACGGTTCGTGTTTCGTTAACTGAGGATCCAGAATTTGAAGCACCTGTTGCCAAAGCTTTGGTACAAAGATATAATATTCCTGCTCCTACCGAATTGATTACTGAAGATTTTTCTGATTCCTTAAAAGTGAAAGAACATTATAGTCTTTTTAGTTACCAAAAACGCAAAACTATTGAAATAGCAAACATAGGCGGACACCAGTTGCCCCGTGTGGTAGCTGATTTTTCTAATCTAAATATTATAACCGAATTCGACCTGCAACAGGTGGGACATATATATGATGCTGCACTGGATAAATGGCACATGACCGAGCAAGGTTGCGATTATATATATGCAAAAAATAATATCATCAATTTTATGTTGCCCAATGGTTTGAAAGCAATATATGATTATGATACTTGGGAAAAATTAGCTGATAAAGAAAATGCTTTTCCGTTAATTGAAATTGCAAATACAAAAGACAATATTACCTGGCATTCCAAACTTAATTTTGTATATATTGATAATCTTTCTCAAATTTCAAAACTGAATCATATTCCCGAAAATGCAGTACTAGTAATAGAATGCAACCATGCCAGACCTCTAACTATATTAAGAGAAATGATATGGGGACTAATGTATTATAGTATTAAAAATCCTGTTATCATCAAAGCAACTTATACTGAGCCTAAAGAAAAAACTATATTATATAGTGCTACCGATATGGGAGCTTTATTAATTGATGGAATGGGCGACGGCGTATGGCTCAACTGCCCTGCAGTTCCCTTAAGCGAAACAAATAGTATAGCTTTTGGAATATTACAAGCAGCCCGTTTGCGTGTTTCAAAAACAGAATATATAAGTTGCCCCAGTTGCGGCCGTACTTTATTCGATTTACAAGAAACTACTGCCATGATTCGCCAACGCACTGAGCATTTGAAAGGACTAAAAATAGCCATTATGGGCTGCATAGTAAACGGCCCAGGCGAAATGGCAGACGCTGATTATGGCTATGTGGGTAGCGGCCCAGGCAAAATCACTTTATATAAAAGTAAAGACATTGTAAAACGCAATATCAATAGCGAAAATGCGGTGGATGAGTTGATACAATTGATTGCGGATAATGGGGATTGGGTGGA
>JANYDJ010000116.1 GCA_025363675.1 Flavobacteriaceae bacterium
CTGACGGTTTTATAGTTCGTATAAGTCCGGAACTAGATAGTGTGAAGTGGGGCACACTTGCAGGGGGACGAGGTGATGATGTTATCAGCCAAATTGGTTTTAATGGTAAGGACGTATATGCTTTTGGTACTACCTCAAGTGCTAATCGTATTGGAAGCCCGGGTACTTTTACACCCAACCATCCTGATACCTCACAAGGTGTTCCAATTGGTTTCATGATGCGTTTCACAGATTGCAGCCCATCACTGTTGGTTAAGAGCCCCCAAAATATTTGTGTGGGAGATAGTATTACATTAACTGCAACAGGGGCTCAAAATTATTTATGGAGTCCTTCCAATAGCACACAATCAAGTATTATAGTTAAACCGACACAGAATAGTATATATACAGTTACAGGGACAGATACGGGAATTTGCAGCATTACCAAAACCGTAAAAGTAAATGTTGGCAAAAAACCTTCCCTGTCTCTGCAACTTTTGGGTAAGGCATCATTTTGTGTGGGCGACAGTGTGGGCATTAAAGCACACTATAATGATTCAACCAATATAAACTGGACCTATAATTCACAACCATTATATGATAAACAGGATTCCGTTCGCTACGCAAAAGCAAGTGGTATATATAGTGTGAGTGCTTCCACCCTGCCTGTCTGTGCTGTACATATCGACCAGCAGATATGGGCATCGGCTCCTCCCAAACCTGTTATATCTGTTATTGGAGATAGTCTGGTTTCCACGCCATATAATACTTATCAATGGTATGTTGATGGTGTACAGATAGCTGGTGGAAACACAAAAGCAATCAAGCCGAGCAAATCAGGCTCATATATAGTTGTGGTCACAGATAGTATTGGCTGCAAGAACCAGTCAGACTTGAACTACAATATGGGGCTTGAAGAAACAAGTTTTGAAAACTATATATCGGTTTATCCCAATCCCTCCCATACAGGAAATGATATAATGATTAAAACTGCTATTGATAAAATTCAAAATATAATAGTGTTTGACCAATTGGGCAGAGAACGAATAGGATACACAATTGTAAATTCAGGTATATATAAACTATCAAATTTTGAATCGGGAATTTATATTATACAAGTGAGAGGCAGAAGTGGGGATTGTTATAATAAAAAAATAATAATATATTAATCATTATCTGAATCACGGATTTGCACAGATGACTTGGATTACACAGATTAAATGCTCTGAAAAAAATCCGTGAAATCCGTGAAATCCGAGTCATCCGTGATTCAGACAATCCCGCCCTCGCAAGTTTAGCGAAGCGTAACTTGTGAGTAACATAGTGTCAGTCTCTGACTGACGGAGCAGGTTGCTTTTTTTCATATTATATTGTTTTTGCAAGTTCAAAACTTGCTGTATGTTTCTCATAAGATAAAATCTTGCCAGGGCATAGGGCTTCGTGTTTTTGCTATCAAGTCTGGAGACTTGAAATATGTGCTCACAAGACAGAGTCTTGCGAGGGCAAACTGAATCACTGAAAAAATCCGTGAAATCCGTGAAATCCGAGTCATCCGTGATTCAGACAATATATATATATCACATATCCTTTACCAAACCAAAACCTATATACTTTTATCGCGTAAAACAGTCCAATTCTCATTAAATAGTATATAGTCAGGTATTAGCTTAGTTATATGATCCTCACTTTCGAGTACAAATTGAGTTAGCTCTGGATCCAACCAAAGTTTAAACGGACAATAAATGTCGCCAATTTTTTTCCCTTTTATAAAACTATCCCCTTTAACTGTTGAGAATGAGGATCCGAAAATTATTTCTTCTTGACCAATCATGTATTTATATAATAAATCTGATTCTGAATATTCTTTATTCAAAGGTTTAATAATTTGTGCTCTAAAATTTACACAATCGGAGTCAATCTCAAAAGAAGTTAATTGAATTAACAAAGACACTCTTTCGTGAAAAACTGCGTAATTGTTAATCAAATTTTCCTTTAAGGTTTGGAGCGTTCTTGCAATTTCTTCGTTTGTCATATTAATATTATTGTTATATTTTTAATGTATATATCACATATCCTTCACCGAACCAAAACCTATAATATCTTTAAACACACCTTCATTATCCAATTGGTTTGCTTTTACAATACTGCGATTACCATATTGCTCTTTTATTTGATACATGGTTTTCCGCAATTTATTTTTCTGGGCATCGTTGTTGAACATATCCAATTGCAAAGCATCTTCCCCAACAAAATTTCCTACTGTAATACTTAGTGCAGAAACTTGATTGTTGAGTATCGGTTCGTAGGCAGTTTCGGCACGTTTCATCAGTTCGTTGATATGCATATATAAATCAGTCCCATCCTGGAGGGGTTGCGATAAATGTATATATTGTTTCCATCCGGGTGTTTCCAAATAGTTTATATATATACCCATTTCGCGTGCATATAAACCTTTTCCCACCATACGTTTCTCCAAAGTATCGCATTGTGATATAATAATATCGTGCAGTGTTTGTATATCTTTTCTTTGTTCGCCACTCACATGTCGCATGGCTTGCATTTGTTTGTAGTCGCTGTTGTTCATATCGATGCGGGCATCTCTAAAATTGAGTCGTTCGTGCCAATATAATCCCACAATTCCTTTGCATGCTGCTTTTAATAATTGTGGATTTGCATGACGAATTTGCAAAGGTGTATGTATACCAGCAGCAATAAATCTTTCTGCCATTCCGCTTGCAATACCGGGTAAATCTGTGAGCTTTAATTTGGCCAATTTTTCATCTATATTTTCACGATTAATTGTAACAAGTCCATCTTTTTTTTGCAAGGTTGTTGCAAGCTTTGCCAAGAACGCATTGGGTGCAATACCTATAGAACATTTGAGCCAATCGCCCACTTCATTTCTTATATCATGTTTAATTTTTCGTGCTAAGTCTTCAGGATTTTTATATACTAAATGATAGCCCGTTAAATTCACAATTGCTTCATCAATACTTTTGGGTATCACATTTTCAGAATATTTACGAAGCACTTTCATAATACCAATGTGGAAATCTCTATAACGTTGCGGATGCGTTTCTATAGGCACTAGCTCAGGACAAAGTTGCATAGCTTCGCCTAAACGCATACCGCCTTTTACGCCTTTATCTTTTGCCTCACGCGAAGCTGCAATCACGCATCCATTTCTACCTGTATATACACAAATACCCACAGGGCGACCACGCAGGTAATAGTTTGCCTGCTGCTCACAACTTGCGAAAAAGCTGTTCATGTCGATGAAGAGGATACAGGGTTCAGACATGGGATATATTATAATAGTTTTTTGATTGTTATATAATTATTGTGTTTCGCAAGTCTGGAGACTTGAAATATGTGCTCACAAGACAGAGTCTTGCGAGGGCTTCGTGAGCTTCGCTCGGCGAAGCCGCGAAGCCCTCGCAAGTTTAGCGAAGCGTAACTTGTGAGTACCATACGGTCAGTCTCCAGACTGACGAAGAGTAAGCCCATAATCATATTATTCAATAATTTTTAAATCTAACATACCTTTTTGTCCTATATAATCTCTTGCACTACTATATGCCCAATGATGTGGTTCATCCACAAAACCAGCCCGTACAGGATTATAATGTATATAATCAACTTTTTGTTGCATCACTTCATTTGTATATAATGGTATTGGGTGACTGTCTTGTATCCAAAATTGATGATCTGTATTATTTGGATTTACATGACCTCGCCATCCAAAATAATTTAGCATCCAATCTTTTCTACTTTCATTTTCTGTTTCAATCAATTTGATTAATTCCCGGCTTGTGTATTTTTTCAGGTCACGAACAATTTCAGTAAGTGAAGGTTTTTCATTTGCAGATAAAATTAAATGAAGATGATTGGTCATGATTACCCAGGAATGAATAATCAAACCTTTGTTATCTTGACAAAATTTGAGATTTTCTATCATCAAATCGCGATATACTTTTCTGCTAAAAACATCAACCCAACCCACTACTGTGAAGGTAAGGAAATACATCCCTTCTGGGTCTCTCATTTTATAGGCATTGCTCATGTTTGCTTATTATATATATTTAGTTGCGGTGTTTTTGTTATCAAGTCTGGAGACTTGAAATATGTGCTCACAAGACAGAGTCTTGCGAGGGCTTCGTCTGGTGACATTGGTCTTGCGAGGGCTTCGTGGCTTCGCTCGGCGAAGCCGCGAAGCCCTCGCAAGTTTAGCGAAGCGTAACTTGTGAGTACCATACGGTCAGTCTCCAGACTGACGTTGCAAAAGCCTTGTGAGTTCCTGCCTTTAGCAAATAACCCGCCCTAGCAAGACTCTTGAGTACAATATCGTCAGTCTCTGACTGACGTTTATCAAACAATATATTATATAAGTTTCTCATTATTCAAATGTCTATCCTTATCCCTCTTCGTTTTCTTCTCTATATTTTTTGCAAATGCTTCTTCCAAGTTCACACCCGTTTGATTTGCTAAACATATAAGTACCCATAGCACATCTGCCATCTCGTCGGCCATATCAGGTTCGGGATCGGTTTCTTTCCACGATTGCTCGCCATACTTGCGGGCCATAATGCGGGCCAGCTCGCCTACCTCTTCCATCAGAATTGCGGTATTGGTAAGCTCACTGAAATAGCGGACACCAATGGTTTTAATCCACTCATCCACATTTTGTTGTGCCTGTGTTAATGTCATTGTGTAGAAATTATTTGATTGTTCATGCAATAATAGCTGCATTTTTGCATCTGTTTATGAACAAAACTATCACATGGGCACGTGGACAAAAACTCCACTATATCATAAAAGGCGAAGGTCCTGTATTGGTATTGCTACATGGTTTTTGCGAAGACGCTACAGTATATAATATACAAATAGAAGAACTTAGCAAAACCAATAAACTTATAATACCCGATTTGCCCGGACACGGCAGCAGCAGTGTTATTAGGCAGGTTACCTTGCCCATGATGGCCGCCGCCGTAAAAGCCATGTTGGATGCAGAAAAAATTAGACAGTGTATAATTTGTGGCCACAGTATGGGTGGTTATGTTACTTTGGCATTTGCCCAATTATTCCCCAATGTATTACAAGGATTTGGGTTGTTATTTTCCACCTCGATTGCCGATACCGAAGAGAAAAAAGAGAACCGCCTCAAATCATATAGTTTTGTGGAACAACACGGCACTCCCGATTTTGCAAAGACTTTAGTACCTACTTTGTTTGCTCCCGATTTTGAGGATAAAGAACTGATAGAAAACACAACCGAAAGTGCGTGCAATACCCCCAAAGCTGGTGTAATGGCCGCCACCCTAGCCATGCGTAGCCGACCCGATTTAACAGAAGTATTAAAAAAATCTACAGTACCTATTCTAATTACCGCAGGAAAAAAAGATAAAGTTATTATATATAAAGATATACAAAAAATAGCCAAACAACTCAACAACTGCACCTTCGAAACTTTTGAAAAATCGGGGCACATGGGTATGATAGAAGAACCTGAAAAAATGAATGAAGTGTTATTTACATTTATAAAACACTGTATAAAGTAATATATGTTTAAAAATATAGCTTTTATAGGTGGAATACATGGTGTTGGTAAAAGTACAATTTGCCAAAAAATTTGTGCAGAATTAGAAATCGAATATCTATCTGCAAGCGAACTTATAAGGTGGAATGAGAAGAATGAAGATTATAAAAACAAAAAGGTACAGAATATTCCAACAACTCAAAACAGACTAATTATAGGTTTGATAAATGTTATTCAAAAAGATAAATATTATTTGCTAGATGGCCATTATTGTTTGCTTAATAGCGATAACAAAATTACTGATATTCCGCTAGCCACTTTCAGAGAAATTAATCCAGTATCTTTGAATTTAATTTTAGGAGATATTTCTGAAGTTAAAGCTAGATTGGAACAACGAGATAACCGACTGTATAATTACGATTTGTTGGAGCGAATGCAAAATAGTGAGATAGCTTATGCACATCAACTTTCAAATAACTTGGGGGTAACTTTAGCAACAGGAACTAACAATAATTTTTCAGATATAGTATCTTCGCTTAATAAATTATTTTCAATCTAAATGAGGATATTACTTGATACAAATATAATAATTCATCGCGAAGCTAGTAAAGTTATTAATCCTGAGATAGGAAATCTATTCAAATGGTTAGATAAACTTAAATTGGAAAAGTGTGTTCACCCATTGACAGTAGAAGAGCTTAATCGTAACAGAGACTCTGAGACTGTCAAAACGATGAATATTAAAATTGGGAATTATCATATACTGAAAACCCAAGCTCCATTCGATGAAATAATAACTGAAATTAGTGCAAGGCTAGATATAGATGGCAATGATATAAACGATTCGAAAATCTTAAATGAAGTCTATAGTGGGAGAGTTGACATTTTAATTTCTGAAGATAAAAAAATACATATTAAAGCAAAGCTTTTAAATGTATCAGAAAAAGTATATAAAATAGACGCTTTTCTCGAAAAGGTAAATTCAGAGCATCCGGATTTGGCTGACTACAAAGTCTTGGCGGTAAAAAAATCATATTTTGGCGAAGTGGATTTGGCAGATCCTTTTTTTGACAGTTTCCGTGAAGACTATCAAAAATTTGATATGTGGTTCAATGCAAAGTCAGATTATATATCTTATGTTTGTTATCAGAATGATATTCTTTCCGCTTTTTTATTTGTTAAAGTTGAAGATGAGTCAGAGAATTATTCAGATATTGTACCTATCTTTAGTAAGAAAAAAAGATTAAAAATAGGCACATTTAAGGTAACAAGTAATGGATATAAAATAGGAGAGCGTTTTTTGAAGATTATTTTTGACAATGCTTTTTCTCAAAAGGTAAAAGAGATTTATGTCACTATTTTTGACAAAAGGCATGAACAGCAAAGACTCATTTCTCTTTTAGAAGATTGGGGATTTATATTTCATGGGATTAAAAATACTGTGAATGGAGAAGAAAAAGTCTATATTAAAAATTTTGACAGGGAATCTCCAATTAATATCATAACCCCAAAATTAACCTATCCGTTTCTTTCAAAAGAAAGTGATGTTTATATTGTTCCAATTTATCCTGCTTATCATACCGAACTTTTCCCAGATTCAATTCTTAATAATGAATCACCAAAGGATTTTATAGAGAATGAACCACATAGAAATGCTTTAAGTAAAGTCTATATTTCCCGTTCACATGAGCGAAGTCTAAATAGTGGTGATTTAATAGTTTTTTATCGAACTGGTGGAATATATGAAGGTGTTGCTACAACTATTGGTGTCGTCGAATCAGTAATTACTGATATACAAGATGAAGCAACCTTTCTTTCATTGTGCAGAAAAAGAAGCGTCTTTACCGATGAAGAACTCAAGAAACATTGGAATTATAACCCCTATAATAAGCCCACCCATCTAATAAATAGGCCTTTTATAGTTAATTTCTTATATGTATTTTCATACCGGAAAAGACCCAATTTGAAATGGTTAAATGAAAATGGAGTTATTCCTAATATAAATGATATGCCTAGAGGTTTTAGAAAAATATCAAGAGAAGACTTTACTAATATTGCAAATTATTCTATAGAAAGATGAAAAGCATAGCTCTTTGGTATCAGCCTACTTTAAATGCAAAAGACTTTATTAATGAAGTCGAGCTCCATTTTAATTTATGGAAACTTCCTAATGGAAATAGCCATATAAGATTTCTAGATATAGGCATAAAACTAAAGAACACTACAAATATTGAGGAGCTCAAATTATATTTTCCAACAATAATCAAAAAGGAAGATTTCGAAGATATTGTAGAAAAGTTTATTAGCAAACCAGATCTAGTAAGTGCGATATTTAATGAAAATTATAAAGTAGTTTCAGATGGTACAAGTAAACTATTCCAAATTAAAGACTCAAAAGACGAATTTGTTTTTAATATATATAAGACAGGAAAGGATGATATTAAATGGGAAGAAAAATATTCTGGTACAATATTAAGCATCTCAATCCCACAGCAAGATAATGAGATTTACTTTAGGTTTAGAATCAAGGGAAATTTTATTGATTCAATAAGTTCTAAAAGCATTCCTACGAATGCTATTTTTGATAGTGCATTCACTGAAATTGAAATGATAGATTTTAGAGTAAATGAAATAAGAGACTTAGACACAAGTCTATTAGAAGAAATGCATAGGGACAATAAGTTTCAAATTGCTAAACAACATTTCTTTTTTATATGTTCTAATAATGAGGAAGTCATAGCTTCACATCAACCATATATTAGTTGTAGGAATTTAGAGAATTACAGATGGAATGATTATGTAGGTCTTGAAGACATTGAAAATCAAATTTTCCTAGCTTATCACTGGAAGAAGGAAAAAATTGATTATTCAAATATATTGATTAAGACAAAATATGAAAAAAATAATTGGAAAACTATTATCACCTATATGTTAGGAGCATTATTCATCGGCCTTTGCTTGGAATTGCTCGGTAATTGGTTGTACGATTTAATAAAATGTAAATAATAAAATGAAAGTACTATTATCCATAAAACCAGAATACGCTAACAAAATTTTTGATGGCACTAAGAAGTTCGAATTTCGCAAAGTGATATTCAACTCGGATGTTAAAACAGTTGTAGTTTATGCTTCCTCTCCTGTTCAACAAGTGATTGGAGAGTTTGAAATAGACAATATACTTAGTTTTGATCCAAACAAGATTTGGAAATTGACAAAAAAAGATTCCGGCATTTCAGCTGATTTTTTCTTTGAATATTTTGCTGATAGAGATATCGCACATGCTATTAAAATCAAAAAATTCAAGAGATATAAAAAACCTCTTTCTATTCGTGAAGATTTTAATGCATTTCCGCCACAATCATATATATATCTGCCAATTAAAAAATAACAAATACAAAATATAAAATCTCTCAACACCCATACCGACAACCCCACTTTCACCCGCACTATTGATGCGTTGGAAAATACCAATGATTCTTTTCTCATTACCGGAAAAGCAGGTACCGGCAAATCAACTTTGCTGCGAGAATTTGTATCACAGACCAAAAAAAATGTATTGGTATTGGCACCCACAGGAATTGCTGCGGTAAATGCTGGCGGACAAACTATACATTCTGCATTTTTATTTCCTTTGCGTCCGATATTGCCTGATGATGAAGAGATAAAATTGTTTGGCAAAAGTACACCACGCGGAAAAGTATTATTAAATGTAGATACTATTATAATAGATGAAATATCCATGCTGCGTGCCGATTTGGTGGATGGGATAGACCAGAGCTTGCGGTTAAATTTAAGGCAGCCCGATAAACCTTTTGGCGGCAAACAAGTAGTGATGATTGGCGATCCATTCCAGTTAGAACCGGTTGTTACTAATACCGATTTGGAAAAATATATGTATGGGCAGCATTATGATTCTCCTTACTTTTTTAGTGCCAGTGTATTCAAACAATATTTTGTGCATTGCCTCGAATTGAAAAAAGTATATAGACAAAGTGATCCGTATTTTATTGGGTTATTAGATCAAATAAGAAAGAACGAGGCAGACTATGATACTTTGGAAAACTTGAATAGTAGATTCAATCCGCGTTATTCATTTAAAGGCGACGATTATACTATAGCATTATGTACTTTAAATTCGCGTGCATCATCTATTAATGATATGCAACTTGCTCGTATCAATGCACCAGAAACCCGCTACACAGCTGCCATTGAAGGCGATATCAATTTAAAACACATGCCCACTGATGAAGATTTATTTTTACGTCCGGGAGCACAAGTGGTGTTCATCAAAAATAATCCAGAAGGACATTGGGTGAATGGAACTATTGCAAAAGTAATTGAATGCAAAGAGGAGTTGGTGATAGTAGAATTAAGCAATGGGGAGCAAAAAGATGTGATGCGAGACAAGTGGGAAAATGTAGATTATGCATGGGACAGGAGTAGAAATAAAGTAGAGCGAAGAGTGAAGGGAACCTTTACCCAAATGCCCTTCAAACTAGCTTGGGCCAT
The DNA here is from genome assembly GCA_025363675.1 of Flavobacteriaceae bacterium. Taxonomy (GTDB): domain Bacteria; phylum Bacteroidota; class Bacteroidia; order UKL13-3; family UKL13-3; genus CANJUD01. The sequence goes on from JANYDJ010000116.1 coordinate 10,025, forward strand.
GACTATACACAAAAGCCAGGGACTTACTTTTGATAATGTAGTAGTAGACTTAACAGGAGGAACTTTCTCTCACGGACAATTATATGTTGCCCTTAGTCGTTGCAAAACTTTGGAGGGTATTACACTTACACAACGCATACAACAAAAAGATATAATAGTAGACCAACGGGTGGTGGATTTTGTGGGGAGGTATGATATAGAAGCTTGAGTTCCTATCATCTACTCCTTGCCGTCATGCTGAATTTATTTCAGCATCTATGCGGGTTTTAGATACTGAAATAAATTCAGTATGAAGAAAGTGGGGTTATAAAAAAATGCCCAACTATTGCTAGTTGAACATTCTTCTCCCTATTAACTTGTTTTTCTAAAATCCTTATTTTACTTCAGCCAACAATTTGGTCTTTTCATTATTCATATAAGAAACAAAGTTTTGTGAAGTGCTAAATCCAGAACCATTACATTCCATATATAAATTATCGAAACGATATACCCAGCAATTACTCATTTTAAAGGCACGACAGGTGGTAAAGGTGCAGCTAGTTGGCAGGTTAAGTTTAGTGAAAGTATTACCATTATAAATATATATGCCATCTTTGTGCGTTCCTATATAATAAGTACCATTGTTTTGTTGTGCTACAAACAATACATTTTTTGCAGTTAAGTCAGAATTAATATCATTGAATATATTCCAGGTATTGTTATTGATTTTTATTAAACCATTATTTTTTACTCCCACCCATATATTATTCTTGGCATCGCCAGATATAGATATCACGATATTACCACCCAACTTTGAATTTGTAGTATCATATACAAAATATTCATTGAAATTATCGTTCATTTTTACTAAACCTTTGCGAGTGCCAATCCATACATTGTTATTTCTATCAGTATACAAAGCAGTGATATAATTATGAGGAAGTGGGGTGTTTTCCATATCCAAATTTATGTAAGCATAGTTATCATATCTTACCAAGCCTTTATTGGTTCCTATCCATACATTACCGTTGCTGGTAGTACAAACCGCAGTAACTAAGTTAGATGGGAGGTTAGAATTTTCTTTGGTTAATATGTATTTTTTCTTTGTTTTTTTATTCATTTTTATCAATCCATTATCAGTTGCAGCCCAAACGTAATCGCCATTATCAACAATAGCGTTTATTTTGGTGCCTGAGTCGGCCAGACAATAGATGTTTGTTTCTAGGTTGCTGCCAAAGCTTAAAGATGAAGTAATGATTAATAAGAATGTTACAGCGATGTTTTTCATTTTAGTATTTGTTTTTATTTTATGTTGCAAAATTCGGTATTTGTGGTAGTGCTTTGTACTACATGTGTGTGTAGTATTTAAAATGCTTCAAAAATTATCGCTCTCTATTTTGTGCCAAGTAATGGTAATGATATACTAATGGCTGAGATGTGATTTTGCTGCCGTCCATTAATATTAGTGATACACGATAATATCCCCAGTTATTACTATATAAAGTAGTTTCGTAAGTTTTGGGAAGCATGCTGCTACTTGCAGCTTTTATAGTTTGCACCACTTCGTAGTGGATGCTATCAGTAGATTTTTCAACAAAAAAGAAACTGGTATTTATTTCTTTATTGGTTTTCCACTGAATAATTAACTCTTCTTGGTCTATTTCCAAACTAAGTATGATAGTATTGGCAGAGCCTATTAATTGCGAAGAGGAATTCTTGCTAAGTAATAGCATGCAATAGCAGACTAGTATGCCTTTATTTAGTTTGCCGAATAGCGAGCGAAGAGATTGTTGTTTTTTCGTATTCATAATATGTTGTTTTATTATGATACAAAATTGAACTAATATATTAAATAATTTAACTACATAATCGTGTAGAAATAAGAAACCACTAAAAAATCTACACCAAATTTTCTTTCAATGCCTTTGATACCGCTTCAGTCATAGAATGTACATGTAGTTTTTCATATATATTTTTTATATGAAAACGTACGGTATCGATACTAATATTTGCCACATCGGCAATCATTTTATAGCTTAGTCCTTTGGTAAGATGTGATAATATTTCTTTTTCTCTCTCACTCAAATCAAATTCTTCATTTTTGTGTGGGGCTGACTGAAGTTTGAACATTTTTAGCACTTTAAGAGCAATGCTGGGTGTTATGGGGGCTCCACCTATATATGCTTCTCTTATTCCATCAAGCAAATCTGTAGGAGCCGTTTTTTTTAATATATATCCCACGGCACCTGCACAAATGGAACGGAATACTTTGTCGTCATCATCAAAAACAGTTTGCATTAATACTTTTATTTCTGGAAATTTTGCATATACCAAAGCTACTGCTTCAATTCCTGTAATGCCTGGCATATCTATGTCCATCAATATTACATCGGGTTTTTCATCCTCAATATTATCTATAATACTTCGTGCATTAGGGAATGCTCCAGTAAGTTCAAATTCATCAAAAGCGATAATGAGCTTACTTAAACTATCACGCAAATGATTGTTGTCTTCATAAATAGATACTTTAATTTTAGATGCTTGCATATTTATTATAATATAAATGTAAATGACAATTTGGTTCCTTTGTTTTTTTCAGAAAACACATCCAATATTCCACGAAGTTCTAGGGCACGTTTTTTCATATTGTGCATACCGTTCCCGCCTAGTGATTGCTTCATGTTATCAATTCCTTTTCCATCATCAACTATACTAATACTTACATTTTTATCAGCCTTTAATATTTCTACCGAACAGTTTTGTGCATCGGAATATTTGGCTACATTATTTAATGCTTCTTTACAAATTAAATATATATTTTTTCGCTGCTGCATACTCAATTTTAAATAGGCTAGATCGTGAGGTATATTGAAGTTAAAATTAATATCTTTTGCACTCAACAACTCCGTACCAAAAATTTCAAGTCTATGTGTAATATTATGAAACTTGTCATTTTTAGGATTGATTGCCCATACAATGTCACTCATATTTTCCATCGCCGATTTTACGGTGTATTGTAGATTATTTAGTATGGGAATGGCATCAGGTGCCTTGTCATTACTCATTTTTTTCGCCACTTCGCCATATACTGAAATACTGCTGAGTGCTGATCCGATTTCATCATGCAAATCTTGAGATATTTTATTTCTGATATTTTGTATAGCTATCAATTGTTTAATTCTAATAAAATAAGCAATATATATAATAACTGCTACAGCAAGTACACTTAACAAATAAAACCACCACGTTTTCCAGAAAGGAGCAGCAATAACTATAATAATAGATGTACCTTTTTCGTTCCATATTCCATCATTGTTACTGGCTTTTACCCTAAATGTATAGGTGCCAGGGTCAAGGTTAGTGTAAGTGGCCGCCCTATGTCTGGCATCTCTATAATTCCAATCTTTATCAAACCCTTCAAGCATATAGGCATATTTGTTTTTACCAGGATTGATAAAACTAATAGCAGTAAATTCAAAAGAGAACGAATTTTGGTTATATGCTAAATTTAATTTCGGCGTAGTAGAAATGCAACTTTGTAAAATCCCTGTTGAGTCGCCAGGTTGTATAGAATTATTGAATAACTGAAAATCTGTTATAATAACTGGAGGCTTATAAGGATTGTTTTTGATACTGTCAGGATGGAAAGTGATTAGACCCTTGGGGCAACTAAACATCATTCGGCCATTCACACTTTTGAGTGCGGTACCATCGTAAAATTCTGTGGTAGGTAATCCATCAATCAAATCAAAAACTCTGCATTGTTGCAATTGAGTATTTGAAAATGTTAATCTGCAAATTCCATTATCACCATTTATCCAAAAATTATTTTTCTCATCCTGCATAATTTCTCTGATGGAATTTCCGGGCAGCCCATCGTGATCAGTGTAACAAATAAAGCGTGTGGAATTAGGCAACAAACAATTTAGCCCTCCTCCCCACGTGCATATCCACAGCTTGTCATCTCTATCCTCATATAGTTTATTAATATAATTTCCTCCGATGGAATTAGAGTTATTTTCATCATTTTTATAAACCTGAAAAGCGTTTGTTTTCCTATCATACTTGTTTAATCCACCACCATAAGTACCTATCCAAATATCTCCATTTTTTGTTTGTAAAATTGAAGTAACATGGTCGTGGCTTAAGTGCATATCCCCTTTGCCACGGGTATGATATTGAATGTAGGTATCATTAATAGCGTTTACTTTAAATACTCCCTTGTCTTTGGTGCCAAGCCACAAGCTATTTTCTTTATCACAAAATATACAAGTTATTTTTTCATTTTCTGCATATAATTTTTTGGTATATTCGCTGATTTTGACTTTACTAGAAACAATATCATAATTATATATTCCCGAATTTGTACCTATTAAAACATGAGTCTGATATTCATAAATACAATTAATGAAATTATTTACACCTTCAATTTTTTTATTTTTTTTGGTGTTCATATTATACAAATACAAACCTTTGTCTACTGTCCCAATCAACAAGCTTTGCTTATGGTCATAATAAAGGCAGGAAATTTTTTCATTTAGATTTTCTGTATTGTTTTGTGAGAATACTTTAAGCAAATTAAAAGGTAAAGTTTTCGGATTGAATGCATTCAAGCCTCCATCGCTGGTAGCTGCCCAAAACATACCACTTCGTCCTTGAGATATAGTATTTATATGGCTACTGCTTAATGAGTTTTTTTCATTCGGTTCATTATTATATACAAAAAACTTATTTTCCGAAGGATAATATACACACAATCCATCATGGGCTGTTCCGGCCCATATTTTTCCATACCTATCTTGATACACACTGGTTACATTGTCGCTGCTAATAGAATATTTGTTTTTTTCATCGTGCTTATATAAAGTAAATTCTTTGGTAGCTTGATTGTACCTGTTCAAACCATTGGGTGTGGCCATCCATATATTATTTTCTTTATCGGCAAAAACTCCATTTATTATGTTGCTCGACACAGAATGATTACCATATATATAAGATGAAAATTTATTCGTTTTCAAATCAAATACATTTACCCCGCCACCATCGGTACCAATCCAAATCCAGTTTTTTTTGTCGATGGTAATGTAAGTAATTTTATCGTGACTGATAGCACAGTTAGCGGTTTTATATATAGTTATTTTACCTGTTTTCAAATTATATGCATTTAATCCATTCGCTGTACCCATCCATATAATTTGATGAATACTATCATAGAGCAAACAGCTAATTCTATCATCACTGATGGTGGTGGGATTATTATCATGGTGTTGGAAATGCTCAAAATTATTTGTATAGGGATTAAATCGGTTAATGCCTTTCATACGGGTACCAATCCATATAATACCACTGTTTTCAACAGCTAGGCAACTGATATCATCGCTGATGAGAGAATTCTTGCTTTTCGGGTCATGTTTGAATGGAGTGAACTTATATCCATCATACAAACTAAGTCCCTCTTTAGTGCCATACCACATAAAACCCAGACTGTCCTGAATGATGGAAGACACATTGCGATGCGACAACCCTTGCCCCACATTAAAATGCCTAAAATACAAAGTGTCGTTTTGGGCTTTCAATGAAAAATGTGAAGCAAACAGTACAAGAATAAGTAGTATAATGTTTTTCATTAGGGCAAATATAGTAGTAATTATAAATTTATAACATAAATGAAATTGAAAGTTTTGTTCCTTTGTTTTTCTCTGTTACCACGTCTAGCACACCATCTAATTCATTGGCTCTTTTCTTCATATTCAGCATGCCATTTCCTCCTAGCGATTTGCTTTCTTCGCCCATTCCTTTTCCATCGTCAATAATATGAATACTCATATTGTTTTCGTTTTTCAAAATCTCCACAATACAGTTTTTGGCATCAGAATATTTGGCTACATTGTTCACCGCTTCTTTGCAAATTAAATATATATTTTTTCGCTGTTGGGTAGAAAGTTTTATACCGCCAATATCATTCGGTATTTTAAAATTGAAAGTAATATTTTTTGCTCCTAGCAGTTGATTGGCAAATATTTCCAACCTATCTGTAATATTGACAAATCTATCATGCTTGGGATTAATGGCCCACACAATATCACTCATATTTTCCATAGCATTCTTTGCGGTTTCCTGCAAATTAGTGATAATAGAAGTTGAATCGGGAACTTTATTGCCAATTATTTTTTTTAATACTTCACTATATATAGAAATACTGCTCAAGGATGAACCAATATCATCATGCAAATCTTGCGATATTTTATTGCGGATGTTTTGTATAGCCAGTATTTGTCTTAATCTGATAAAGTATATAATATAACTAATCAAACACATCAACAACAAGCACAAACCGAAGAACCACCAAGTCTTCCAAAACGGCCCATCTACATGTATTTTAATGGTGTATTCTTTCATATTCCATTGATTGGGTTTATTACTCGTTTTTATTCTTAATATATAATCTCCTCTGGGTAAATTGGTATATGAGGCAAAATTTCTTGAACCACTATAGGTCCACACTTCATCAAACCCATCCATAAAATAAGCATATTGTGTTTTATCGGGATCTATATAATTAATACCATTAAATTCAAAAATTATAGTTTTATCATGATAGGAAAAGTTGAGTTGCGTTTGTCCGTTTTCTATATATCGGGTAATCCCAGAAACTTCATACGACATTAAGTAAACACTTGGTGTATATGGGTTGGGCTTTAATTCATCAGGATTCAATTTAACTATAGATTGGTCGCACACAAAGTATAATATACCTTTTTGTGTTATCATATGTGGTGCAGCACCAAAATCATTTGAGGGCAAACCATCAGATATATAATAATTACTAATCTCTCCTGTTGAAATATTGATTCTATTTAAACCATGTATGGATATTGCCCATAAATTATTTTTTAGGTCTTTTATTATTCCATATATTTTATTACTTGATAATCCTTTTTGGATATCGAACGATTTGAATGTTTCTTTAGTTGGGTCAAAACAATATATACCGCCTTCTAGCGTTGCAAGCCAAAGTTGGCCCATATTGTCAAATTCCAAACCCATCAAACTGCGATTATTAATGCCTTCACTATTAAATTCTATGGAATAATTTTTAAAAGTATTCTTTGTAATATCAAAACAAGTGAACGCGGCAATTTCCATATAGCCAATCCAAACATTTCCTCTTTTATCTACCACACGTCCTTGTGGAGTTAAATAGGGTAGTTTGTGTTCAGGATTATCGGGTGAATAATGTATATATTCTTTGGTAGTAAAATTATATTTCAGCAAACCATTTTGCCAAAGGCTAAGCCAATAATTACCGTACTCATCTTTATATATCTCTGTAATCCATCCATCAAGGCACTCAGCTACTTCGCTAGGCAATCCATTGAGTCGGGAGAATTGCTTGGTTTTTAAATCAAAAATAACCAAACCATTTTCACCACTTAACCATAATTTGTTTTGTTCGAGATATATAGTCCATACCTCATTATAATTTTTTCCAAAGAGCTTCGACATATCATAGTGTTCTATAATATCTCCTTCTTTATTCATTTTATATAAACCCGTTTTCTGACTCCCAATCCATATATCACCAGCATTATCTTCTAGCATATTCATAATTGCATCATCAGGCAACGAGAATTTATTTCCAGGTCGGTGTTCAGAAATGCTAAAATGCGTTTGCTGCATATTGATATAATCGAGCCCGCGTTCTGTTGCCACAAATACGGTTCCTTGCTCATCACACATTACCTGTTCTGCCGCTATATCACTCACCGATCGGGGATTTGTTTTATCTGGCAAGTATAATTTTCCTTCTTTGGTTTTTGTATTAAAACATATAATACCCGAAGAAATACTTGTAGCCCACAATTCATTATCTGACACTTTAGTAATACATAAATAGTTTAAACTTTTGGTAGTTTTAATTTCAAAAGAATCTAATTTATTTTTCTTTAAATTATATTTATATATACCGTCAAAGCTCCATGTACCAAACCATGCCACTGAATCGCCATCATAATAAAATGCGGGAATATATCCCATGCTCAAAATTTTTAATTTATTTGGATTATAATACCTGCTATAAAAATTTTTACCATCAATAGTATAATATAAACCGCTGAATGTGTTAATCCATAGAGTGTTTCCATAAACATGTATTCTGTTGGGAAGACAGCGTATTTTTTGGGGCTGGTTGTGTAAAGTAGACGAATCAATACATATAAACTTCACAGAATCTATTTTTGTATTATATATTCCATGCGTGGTGCCAATCCAAATTTTATTTTTGAAATAGCCCACAGATACAGTTCCAGTGCTAAAATCAATGGTATCTTTCAGATGATATATTTTTTTATAGTTGGTGAATTTATTGCTATACGGATCTAACATGCTCAAGCCCCCGTGAGTGGCTACCCATATCATCCCGCGGTTATCCTCGCATATATCCATGATATGATTATTGATGATGGAAGTCGAGTCTTGTTCCTTGTGTTGTAGTACCATTATATTTTTTCCATCAAAACGATTCAGTCCGCTCTTTGTGCCGACCCACAAAAAGCCACGCATATCTTTATACAAACAAATTGCAGAATTTGCCGACATACCATTGCTACTGTTCAAATGCTTGAAACTGGGTATAATATTTTGGGCATATGAATTTCCGCAATGAAGCATTATAAAAAGAATTGCAGCTAAAAAATATCTCATCTCCGCAAATTTCACCCTCAATTTTCCGATGAGAACCACATGATGATGTAGGTAGGGGTAAAAGACGAAGAGCAATAAAGACAAAGGACGAAGGACAAAAGAAGGAAGTCCTGTACCTTTTTTCTATATTTTATTAATTATTTTATTTGTTGGAGTACCAATGCCACCGCCAATCAGCACGCCAAGCATAGCACCTACTGTCACATCTGCTGGATAATGCACACCTATATATACACTGGCAAAAGCAATCAATGCAGCCCATAATAAAAACCAATAGCGATGTGCACTTTTGAAGAAAAATATATAATACATCGCAATAGCAAAATGATTGCAGGCATGTGCCGATATAAAACTATAACCACTGCCGCAATGAGCTCGCACCATAGGAGCCAATCCATCAATATCCTGATAATGACAAGGGCGGATTCGTTCAAAAAAATGTTTGATACTATTGGCCACCAAAGCATCACTAATAGCAATGGTAATTCCAAAACCAATCATTATATATATCATTTTTTTGAGCCCATAGTTTTTACATATTATGCAAAACAATATAATATATAATGGAACCCACAGCCACATAATGCGGAGGTAGGGCATAAGCCAATCGAAAAAACCATTGCTCAAGTTATGGTTAATGAAATTAAAAACTTGGTGGTCGATATGTTTTAAACTCTCAAACATTTTACTGCGAATTACATAGATTTCACTCAAAATATAACTTATTTTTGCAATCCGTTTATGAAATTTGAACTCACTTCCACCTTTAAACCCACCGGCGACCAACCAGGAGCCATACGCCAACTGGTTGCTGGCATTAACCGTGGCGACCACTCGCAGGTATTATTGGGTGTTACGGGTAGTGGAAAAACTTTTACAATTGCCAACGTAATTCAACAAATACAAAGACCCACTTTAATTTTAAGTCATAACAAAACTTTGGTGGCTCAGCTTTATGGCGAGTTCAAACAATTTTTCCCGGATAATGCTGTTGAGTATTATGTTTCTTATTACGATTATTACCAGCCCGAAGCATTCATTCCCAGCTCGAATACTTATATAGAAAAAGATATGGCGATTAACCAAGAGATTGAAAAATTGAGGTTGAGAACTACATCTACTTTATTATCGGGCAGAAAAGATATTATAGTTGTTGCATCGGTGTCATGTATATATGGTGCGGGTAATCCCAAAGATTACGAAGGTTCTATTATACGCCTGCATACAGGAATGAAAATGAGCCGCAATACTTTATTATATAGATTGGTGGATTGCCTTTACAGTCGCACTACGGCCACATTTGAACGTGGAAATTTTAGGGTGCAGGGCGATAATGTAGATGTGTTTGTTGCTTATGGCGATTATGCTTATCGTATTGTATTTTTCGGCAACGAAATAGAAGCCATTTCTTCCTTCGATCCAGCAACTGGAAAAACTTTGGAGAAGCATGATGTGATGGCCATTTTCCCAGCCAATATATATGTTACCAATCGCGATTCGATGATGCATGCCATTAATCATATACAAGATGATATGATGGCACAGGTAGAATATTTCAAATCGCTTGGGATGAATTTAGAAGCAAAACGCCTGGAAGAAAAAGTAACCTTCGATTTGGAAATGATGCGTGAACTGGGCTACTGTAGCGGTATTGAGAACTATAGTAGATATATGGATAAAAGAAATGCGGGTGACAGACCCTTCTGCCTATTGGATTATTTTCCCGAAGATTTTTTATTGGTGGTGGACGAAAGTCATGTGAGTATGCCACAGGTACGTGCTATGTATGGTGGCGATAGAAGCAGAAAAACCACTTTAGTAGAACATGGATTTCGCTTACCCAGTGCTTTAGATAATCGCCCTCTCACGTTCAATGAATTTGAAGGAATGGTAGGCCAAACTATATATGTTAGTGCCACGCCAGCGGATTATGAAGTAGCGAAATCGGAAGGTGTAGTTGTAGAACAATTAATCAGACCAACGGGCTTGTTAGATCCTGTTATAGAAATTCGTCCATTAGTAAATCAGGTTGATGATTTGTTGGATGAGATAGAAGAAACTATAAAATTGGGCGATAGAATTTTGGTAACCACACTCACCAAAAGAATGGCAGAAGAGCTCACCAAATATATGGGTCGACTTAATATAAAAGTGAGTTATATACATAGCGAAGTAAAAACCCTCGACCGCGTGGAGATATTACGAAACCTGCGTGTGGGCGTTATTGATGTATTGATAGGTGTAAATTTATTACGCGAAGGACTGGACCTGCCCGAGGTTTCTTTCGTAGCCATATTGGATGCGGATAAAGAAGGATTTTTACGAAGTGATAGATCGCTGATACAAACTATTGGTCGTGCGGCAAGAAACTCACGCGGAAAAGTTATTATGTATGCTGATAGAATTACCCAAAGTATGCAACGAACAATAGATGACAATCTTCGCAAACGCGAGAAACAAATTGCTTATAATACTTTGCATGGTATTACACCAACCACGGTAGTAAAATCGAAAGAAGATATATTCAAACAAACATCATTAAGCGATTTCCGTGTAGATGCACCCACCCACGAAAGTTATTATGCCGAGGCCGAAACCCCAGCACTGGCAGCCGATCCGCTGGTACAATATATGACCAAAGACCAACTACAAAAACTCGCCGACCAAACCCGCAAACGCATGGCCCAAGCTGCAAAAGATATGGACTTTTTACAAGCCGCCATGTTGCGTGATGAGTTATTGGAATTGGAAAAGCGGGTAGCGAATTGATATATGAATGCCCGTGGTTGCGTCTTACGACCAACCACAATTTGAGCACAATCATTTCAACTTTCCCCAATATATTTGTATCCCCATTCAACTTATATATAATATATTTGCACACTTCTAATTTTGGCCTCTTAGTTTAATGGATAGAATAAGAGATTCCGATTCTCTTGGTACAGGTTCGATTCCTGTAGAGGCCACAAAAATTATTAAATATATATTGAGTTCTGCCCAAATAATTTGTATGAAAGAAAACCAAAACATAGAATACAAAAGAGACTGGAAAGATGAATATATTAAATGGATAAGTGGCTTTGCCAATGCCAATGGAGGCAAGTTGTTTATTGGCATAGATGATAATGGGTTTATATCAGGTGTTTCTAATGCTAAGAAACTTTTAGAGGATATTCCCAACAAAGTAAGAGATATTTTAGGGATTACGATTGATGTAAATTTAAAAACAAAACTACGTAAATATTATATAGAAATAAAAGTAGAACCTTATCCGCATCCTGTTAGTTATCGGGGTCAGTATCATTACAGAAGTGGTAGTACCAAACAAGAATTAAAAGGTTTAGCATTAGATAAATTTATACTGCAAAAGCAAGGCAAACATTGGGATGATGTTCCAGTTCCCAAAGTGGCAATAAAAGATTTAAGTAAAACAGCTTTTGATTCATTTAAAAATGAAGCAATTCAAAGCAAGCGATTAGATTCGACTATATTAAAAGAAAATAACAATCTGCTGGTAGATAATTTACGTTTAATGGATGGGCGTTTTCTTAAACGAGCAGCCATCTTGTTGTTTCATCCAGATCCTGAAAAATATATAACAGGAGCATATATAAAAATCGGTTTTTTTAGAACAGATGATGATTTAATTTTTCAAGATACTATTCATGGAAATCTTTTTGAGCAGGTAAATAAAACAATGGATTTACTTTTGACCAAATACCTAAAAGCTTTTATCAGATACGAAGGTGTAAACCGAATAGAAGAATATCCTTTCCCTGAGCCAGCTTTGCGTGAGGCTATGATTAATGCTATCGCTCATAAAGATTATAGTAGCGGCAACCCAATACAAATAAGTGTTTACGATAGCAAAATTATTTTTTGGAACTCGGGTCAATTACCCGAAAATTGGACTATAAAAAACTTAATGAGTAAACATATATCAGAGCCTTTCAATCCTCAAATTTCAAATGCGTTTTTCCGTGTCGGATTAATTGAAGCATGGGGAAGAGGTACTTTGAAAATAATTAATGAGTGTAAAAATCATAAAATACCTTCTCCTATTTTCAAGTTTGAGCCATCGGGTTTTTGGTTGGAAATGAATAATCCCAACATACAAACGTCGGGGAAAACGTCGGGGAAAACGTCGGGGAAAACGTCGGGGAAAATATTGGGATATATACAGGAAAACGAAAAAATTACCATCCCTGAACTTGCCATTAAAATAGGCATTGCAGAGCGTTCCATCGAGCGAAATCTTCAGCAATTGCAAAAAGATAATACAATCAAACGTATTGGCGGTGCTAGAGGTGGGAAATGGGAGCTTGTAAAAAAATGAGATTCTACTATAAGCAAATTATAATATATTTGTATTCTAAAATAAGAGATTCCGATTCTCTTGGTACAGGTTCGATTCCTGTAGAGGCCACAAGGTATTTTATATTTTCAGCTTTATATTTTTCAAGTATTAAACAAGCTTTGTAAATTAGATGAAAAGACCAATCAGGAAGAAGATATATATAACTTTCATATTTGTATTTTTTGCTGCAAATTGTTTTTGTCAGCAAGAGAAAGAATCAATGGAGATTTATAGTTTATCTAGTTTTTGCAAAACTTGGGGTTTATTGAAATATTATGATAAGAAAACCGATATAGATTTTGACCAACTATTCTTTACAAATTATTGGAGATTCAAAACCTCAAAAGGGAAAAGAGAATTCAACCAAAATATGGCTTATGTATTTGATACATTAAAATTAGGCCATGTTCTAAACAGCAAAATAATCACACAACAATCTTTAGATAAAATTTTTCAGAGCAAAAATTGGGAGGAAATTAGTGATACAAATTTGTATACTATAAAGCCAGATTTTAATTGGATAATATCTGATACATTGCTTGATAATGATAACAAAGCTAGATTGCTGAAAGTGTTAGAAGATTACCAACCAACAAAAAAAAGCAGATATGTAACTAGTAAAATGATTTCACATGAACATAGCTTTGAAGAAAAAGTATATCCCGTAAATTATGATAGTATTAGAGAAGAATATAAAGTATTATCGCTCTTTAGATATTGGAATATCATCCATTATTTTTTTCCGTATAAAAAACTAATGGATGAAAATTGGGATTCAGTTTTAGTCAATGCGATACCATGGTTTGCTGATACTAATCGATATTATTACTATTATTTAGGTCGGCTTATTTCCAAAATTAATGACTCGCATGGGTTTTGGGAATTCCCTCAAATTAAAATTAATAAAAAGGCAAGTTATAATGACACTTTTTATAAAGTAAGAAAAATGGCACCTTTATGTTATAAAATAATGGAGAATAATTTTATAATCAGTAAAATATTGGATGAAGCAATAATTGATAAGGGAGATATAAGAATAGGCGATACAATAATTTCAGTTAATTCATACAAATTTTCAGAATTAAAAGAATGGTATAAGAACAGTTTTGCCAAGTCCACAATACAAGCTTTAAATAATGGGTTTGAGAATTATATTCCACAAAATATATACGATACTGGCTTTGTTGTTCGTGTGATGAGAGGGACAGATACTTTAAGGTATTATATTGGGAAAGGAATAAGTTATTATGAATATAGAGAGCTTATCTATTCCACCGATACCTTACACTATTACGCCGTTAGCAAAGGTATTGGTTATATTAATCTTTCAACCATAAAAGGAAAAGAAGTTCAAAAATCATTGAATAAATTTAAGCATTATAAATCAATCATATTTGATATGAGAGGTTATCCAGATACTTGGAGGTTGTTGTTTTTACCAAGATATTTTAGTCGTATTCCAGTTCCAGTTGCTTCTTATGAGTATGCTGATAAGAAATTTCCTGGTGCGTTTAAGAAATTCCATAAACCCGAAACATATTTTGTAAAAATACCAGTCTTTAAGAAATTATACCAAGGAAACGTAGTAGTATTAATTGATGCTAACGCTATGTCAGCCGCAGAAACAATGTGCATGCTTTTTAAAGCATATGCTAAAAATGTTACATTTATTGGAGAGCCAACTGTTGGAGCAAATGGTGATGTAACCACATTTAATTTACCTGATGGCAGCCGAGCAGGTTTTTCATCTATTAATTGGCATTTCCCCAATGGAACAAGATTACAAAGGATAGGAATACAGCCAGATATTTTAGTAAAACCAACTCCTGAAAGTTTAAAAACGGGAGGAGATATTATTATGAAAAAAGCAATTGAATATTTGAATACAAAATAACCTCTCCTGCAAATATGGATTTTTTTAAGTCTCCAGTACCCCAACCCTGAATCCAATATTTGCCCTAATAAACTACACTATTATGAATATAGAAAAGCAGCTTTATCAAATCTTATTGAAGAAAGCAAATTGAAAACTATAATAAATAAAATTTCACATATATAGTTTTAGAGCTTTTACTGTAATATATATTCATGTTTGTACTAATTATATTTTCAGCAAGTATAAAGAAATTTACATAAAATTTTAATGGCATATTAATTGCCAAGCGAATTATCTTTCCACTTCTTATAAATTTTTAAATGTAACCTATAATAAATTACACACATGAAATATGCAAAAATTTTCTCCCTCGTTTTCTCAGTACTATTATTAATTCAAAGCTGTGCTATCATTGAGCCTGGTCAGGTAGCACTTGCTGTTCAGTTTGGCAAAGTAAAACCCGATGTATTAAAGCCTGGCTATCATAAAATACCAGTATTTGGTACCAATGTGGTTCGGTTTGATACACGTATTATTAATGTATCACAAAAGATAGATTTTCCTACCAAAGATGGAATAGAAGTAACTTGTGAAATCACACTATTATATCATTTCATTCCCGATTCTATTAAAGCAATATATAATAAATTTGGCAATACTTCCGAGGCAAGTTTAATAGTGAACGGCCTTATTAATTCAATACGGCAATTGGGTGTAAACTATACGGCAAGTGATATTATAGATGTGAGGGTAGAACTAGAAGATGCACTCAAGAAAAAAGTAATTTCTATATATCAACCTTATGGTTTTGTGGTGGATGCCGTGATGTTGAAAGATATTGATCTGCCTGCTGATATTGTACAAACTATCAAAGATAAAGTAAATGCAGAGCAACGTTATCTGCGGGTAACTATTGAAAATGATATACAGAGCAAAGAACTTGAGTTCACCCTTTCAAAACAAAAAAGAGAAGCCCAACTCGAAATAGAAAAACAACGTATGACTGCAGATTTTGCGATAGAAAAACAACAAAAAGAATCTACGAGATTGTTGATAGAAGCCTCGGCCACCAAGCAAGCACAAGATACTATAAATGCATCTATCACCGATAAACTAATCAGATATAAAAGTCTGGAAATATCAAGAGACTGGGCAAAATCAACCAATACCAAATTGATTATCACCGATGGCAAATCACAGTTTTGGATGAACGAACCGAAGTAATTATTATATATAATACTTAATTTTTTTCTACGTGTAACGCTATGTCAAATTCTGTGTTCCCCTGTGGTTAAATTTCATTTTCTTAAGTAGGTTTGTTTTTTACCACAGAGTCGCACGAAGTTTTTAATGCTAGAATATTTAAATCTCTTCTGCAAATATGGATTTTTTTAAGTCCCGAATACCCGAATCCCGATTCCCGAATCCTATCTTTGCCCCATGGAACTAAATGAACAAGAAACTATCAGACGCCAAAGTCTGAGCGAAATTGTGGCCTTGGGCATCGACCCATTCCCTGCCGAGCTTTGGGATATCAATGCCTCAGCCGAGGAAATAAACGAGAATTACGAGAACAATAAGATTGAGTACAAAAACGTGAGCATGGCAGGTCGTATTATGACCCGCCGTATTATGGGCTCAGCAGCATTTGCCGTAATACAAGATTCAACAGGCAAAATGCAGATATATATAAAACGTGATGATATTTGCCCGGGCGAAGACAAAACATTATATAATACCGTATTCAAAAAATTATTGGATATTGGTGATATTATTGGCGTGAAAGGATATGTGTTCACTACCCAAACTGGTGAAACAACTTTGCATGTAACCGAGATGAAAGTTTTGGCGAAATCGCTGAAACCTCTTCCCATAGTAAAAGAAAAGGAAGGCGAAGTATTTGATGCATTTACCAATCCAGAGATGCGTTATCGCCAGCGTTATGTAGATTTGATAGTGAACCCGCATGTGAAAGATGTATTTATCAAACGTAGTAAAATTATCAATTCGCTACGCAATACTTTTAACAACAAAGGATATATGGAAGTGGAAACTCCCATTTTGCAAAGTATACCTGGTGGTGCAGCGGCTCGTCCGTTTATTACACATCACAATGCATTGGATATGCCGTTATATCTTCGGGTAGCAAATGAGCTTTATTTAAAACGTTTGATAGTGGGAGGATTTGATGGGGTATATGAATTTGCCAAAGATTTTAGAAATGAAGGAATGGATAGAACACACAATCCCGAGTTTACTGTTTTGGAAATATATGTTGCTTACAAAGATTATAATTGGATGATGGATTTCACCGAAGAAATGATAGAAAATGTAGCAATGGATGTGCATGGAACTACCGACGTAAAATTTGGTGAGGTGGAACTAAATTTCCAACGTCCATTTCCACGAGTAACCATGTACGATGCAATTAAACAATATACTGGTTTTGATATATCGGAAATGGATGAAAATGGATTGCGTGATGTATGCAAGCAACTTCATATAGAAACCGACGCCAGTATGGGCAAAGGCAAACTGATAGATGAAATATTTAGTGAGAAATGTGAGAAGAATTTTATTCAGCCTACCTTTATTATAGATTATCCAATCGAGATGTCGCCGCTTACTAAAAAGCACCGTAGCAAACCAGGTTTGGTAGAGCGTTTTGAGTTGATGATAAATGGAAAAGAAATAGCCAATGCATACTCAGAATTGAATGACCCCATCGACCAACGTGAACGTTTCGAAGAACAATTAAAATTAACTGAACGTGGCGATGATGAAGCTATGTTTATCGACCACGATTTCCTTCGTGCACTCGAATATGGAATGCCGCCAACTGCTGGGTTAGGAATAGGAATAGATAGACTAACCATGTTTATGACCAATTCTGTTTCTATACAAGATGTATTGTTTTTCCCACAGATGAAACCCGAGAAGTAATTTACGATTTACGATATCAGATGTACGATGTGGCGTTATATATAATATAATTATTCGGACATAATAAATATATTTAACTTCTTAAATCTTCATTCGTTAATCCTTGTTCTTAAATCAAAATAATATATAAAATTTGAACAGTTTTGGAAATATATTCCGCATCACTACTTACGGTGAATCTCACGGCCCAGCAATGGGTGTGGTGGTGGATGGTTGCCCGGCGGGATTGGAGATTGATATAGGTTTTATACAGAAAGAAATGGCAAGAAGAAGACCGGGACAATCGGATATTTCTTCTCCACGAAATGAGACAGATGATATAGAAATTTTATCAGGAGTATATAATGGAAAAAGTATAGGTAGTCCTATTTCTATTAGCATAAAAAACAAAGACCAGCAATCGAAAGACTATAATAGTTTAGAAAATACATTTCGTCCTTCGCATGCAGATTATACGTATTTTGAAAAATATGGAATACGTGACCACCGTGGTGGCGGACGCTCTTCTGCACGTGAAACTGCGAATTGGGTGGCAGCAGGAGCTATTGCAAAAATGTATTTAAAAACAAAAGGTATATATATACAAGCTTTTGTAAAACAAATTGGAAATATAGCTATTGATAAAAACTATGATAGTCTCGATTTAAATACTACGGATAATTATATAACCCGTTGCCCCGATGCTGAATTGGATAAGCAAATGCAAGCAGCGATTTTGCAAGTAAAAAAAGAAGGAGATACACTCGGTGGTATTATACAATGTGTGGCACAAAATGTTCCTGTTGGCTTGGGAGAACCTGTTTTTGGGAAACTGCAAGCAGCACTATCAGCAGCTATGATGGGGATAAATGCAGCCAAGGGTTTTGAAATAGGAAGCGGATTTTCATCCGCATCTATGAAAGGCAGTGAGCATAATGATGTATTTGAAAATGTAGACGGAAATATTATAACAAAAACCAATCATTCTGGAGGGGTGCAAGGTGGCATAAGTAATGGGATGCCTATATATTTCAATATAGCTTTTAAACCAGTTTCCTCCATCAAAATTCCTCAACACACAGTTGACCAGGAAGGCAAAGAAACTATGATAGAAATTATGGGCAGACATGACCCTTGTGTGCTACCAAGAGCCGTTCCCATTGTAGAAGCTTTAACTGCATTGGTGTTGGCAGATTATTATTTGCTTGCAAAGACACAAAATATATAGCATTTTTCTAAACATACTATTATATCTATAATGTTTGCCATGTCTTTATACTATATACTTTATACCATATACTTTATACCATATACCTTTGCCTTTTGTCTTTATACTTTTGTCTCTTTATGAACTGGACTACCGCCATCAAAGGATTCAAAGCCTATCTGCAATTGGAAAAATCGTTGTCGCGTAATTCCATTGAAGCGTATTTGCATGATGTAGAAAAACTCAAACAGTTTACAAATCCTACCGATATCATTATCATACTTCCCTTACAAATTAAATTAGAAAATCTACAAGGCTTTGTAAAGTGGGTGGTGGAATTGGGGATGAGTAATACAAGCCAAGCCCGCATGATATCTGGTATTAGAGCATTCTATAAATACTTATTGATGGAAGACTTGATTACCCAAAGTCCCGCAGAATTATTGGAACTTCCCAAACTTGCCCGTAAACTTCCCGATACGCTAGACCATATAGAAATAGAAAAAATGCTTCTGCAAATCGACTTGAGCAGGCCCGACGGACACCGTAACAAAGCTATTATAGAAACCATGTACAGTTGCGGATTGCGTGTAAGCGAAACCACAGGTCTCAAAATATCGGATGTGTCATTTGCAGGAGAATATATAAAAGTAACAGGCAAAGGAAATAAAGAAAGGCTCGTTCCAATAGGTGAACCAGCATTGAGAGCAATTGATATATATATAAAAGGTTTTCGTAACAAAGTTGATATAGATAAACATGCAACTGATATATTATTCCTAAACAGATTTGGAAGAGGACTGAGCAGAATATATATATTTACACTCACTAAAAAATTAGCAGCAATGGCTGGAATAACAAAGAGCATCAGTCCGCACACTTTGCGGCATTCATTTGCAACTGCCCTAATAGAAGGCGGTGCCGACCTAAGAGCCGTGCAGCAAATGCTGGGTCACGAAAGTATTACTACCACAGAAATATATACCCATTTAGATCGTGAATTTTTGCGTAGTACACTTTTGGATTTTCATCCAAGAGCTAAATCGTAGTTCATCTTTGTCATACTGAGTTTATCGAAGGGCGACAAACTAGGGAGATGCTATATTTGGCAATATTGGAACAACTTATCATTCGAACCATGTCTTCGATAAACTCAGACTGACAAAAGTATTATAATAAAAAAACCCTCTTTTTTACGGAGGGTTTTTTTATTGAAGTATTATATAATATTATTCACTAATTTTCAATTCCACACGTCTGTTTTTCTGACGACCTTCTGCTGTTGTATTTTCAGCCACTGGGCGTTTGTCACCATATCCTTCAGACTTGATTAGAGCAGCTTTTACACCTTTAGAAACCAGATAGTTTTTCACTTCTTTGGCCCTATCGCGGCTCAGTTTCAAATTGGCAGCTGCATTTCCAACATTATCACAATGGCCACTAATAGTTAGTTTAAATTCGGGATGTTTGATTAGCAGTAGGGCCAATTCATCCAAATTAGGTTTAGATGATTTATTTACAGCAGACTTGCCTGTCTCAAATTCCAAGTTGTCAAATGCACGTTTCAATATATCTTGCTCTTTAGCATCTAGCACTGCAGCTTTCACGGTATCTACTATTTTCACAATAGGGCAACCCAAGTTCAATGGATCTCCATATTGATCGGGACAGTTATCGTCTTTATCTGCTACGCCATCAAGGTCACGGTCGGGGCAACCATCAAGTTTGGCCATACCAGCTTGGTCGGGGCACTTGTCCAAATTATCTACTACGCCATCTCCATCGCTATCAGGGCAGCCTTTGTTTTCAGCTTTACCAGGCTTATCGGGACATAAATCTTTGTCATTGGTAACTCCGTCTCCATCAGTATCGGGGCATCCTTGGGTAGCAAGAGGTCCTTTTTCATCAGGGCATTTATCTTCAGAATCGATGATGCCATCATTATCTCTATCAGGGCATCCGTCTTCATTTTTACCAAACTCATCGGGGCATTTATCATTTTTATCATATACACCATCACCGTCGCGGTCAGGACAGCCTTTGTTTATCACCGTTCCTTTTTCGCTGGGGCAAAGATCCTCGTCATCTGTTACGCCGTCTCCATCAGTATCAGGACAACCACGCAGGTTGAAAGGGCCAGGCAAGGTGCGACATTTATCTTCATCATCGGGTATACCATCTCCATCTTGGTCGGGGCAACCTTTGGCACTCCAGGCACCGGGCACATGCACACAATGGTCTTTACGGTCAGATACGCCATCTTTATCGCGGTCACTTGGTTTACCTTTAAATATAGGTATAGTTGCTCCTGTATAAAAGTCTAATCCATTAAAATTATTTGAACCTAAGAAGCCACCTATATTATCGGAACCGATAAAGAATACACCCGTTCTAAGAAATAAACCCACGTTTAATTTACTGTATCCAAAAGTAGCCATAATAGGCATTGAAACTTCAAACCAACGCCATTCCAAGCGAGGGGTTACTGCAAATAAAGAATTTACTCTGAATCCTACACCGCTTTTCGATTTAATACTTTGCATAATTGCACCACTTAAGAAAAAGTGACTTAGCACCCGATAATCGAAATTAATATTAATAGAACCTGGCATATACCATTTAAATGAATGGCCATCAGTTTTAAATCCAAAAACTCTATTCAAATTCGAGTCTAAGTCGTGACTGTTGCCAATATGTAAATGGTTAAGTTGGCCCCAGTAAGCGGTGTCTGTAATTACTTTGGTATTGGTACGCGGTTCCAGTTCGTGATATTTAACCCAATCAGGATTATCATACTTTATATATCCCAGGTTCATAATTGACACCCCAATTTTGTAAAGGTACTTAACCTTTCTGTCATCGATGCGTGTTACGCCATCCATCGTATACTTATATTTTTCTATATCGGGTCGGTATTCATATTGAAAACCTAAGTCGAATCCATACCCTTTGCCCAATATACTTTTTGGGAATAAGTCTTTGCCAATAAGCCCCGACCGGGTTGGCCCCGAATTTTGGATGCCATAAAACTGTTCGGCCACTTGGCCATATTTAATATCTGTTTGCACCGCAAATAAACTGTCTTTATTTACAAAGTTTACGTTCACTCCTTTGTTTTGTACAAATAAAGCTGCAAGCCCTTGATAGTATTTTAAGCTAACACCGCCTGTAAAATAGTGTTTGCCTAAATCAACAATTTTGCGGGCATACGATGCTGATAATTCTGTGTAAGCACCAATATTCAAACCAAACGAATTGTCTAGCTGCAATATATTAAGATAGGGTTGTGTTTGCGATTTGTCTAAACCGTACGCCGCAAATCGGGCAAAAGGTTCAGCAATATCATTTACCTGAAAGCCGGCCATTACCCTAGAACCCACAGCAATAGTGTTTTTGTTGTTCCAACTATAAGAGAATGCAGGGCCACGCAGTTCAGCCGAAAGGTTTATATATTTGTCTTTACCATTTATGTTTTCACCCAAATAACTATTGTCGTCTTTCCAGGCTTTTAAAGAATCAAGTTTATTATTAGAGTTGTTATAAAAAAAGTATTCCCAATTACTATACTTACCTGAGGCATGCTGCTTTACAAATTGGTAACTGCTGTATGGTAACTTGGCTTCAGCATAGTTATTGGCGAAGTTCAAATTCATCGATGCAACATTCACATATACCCTATAACGTGTATCGGCTAATGTGGCGGGGTTAAAATACATGCCATTGGTACCGGCATAATTGCTACTTACAAACCCCTGAAAGTACTGGGCATTGGCAAAATGTAGCAAGAAAATAACACAAGTGAAGGTAAATAATTTTTTCATTGATTTTAGTTTTGTTAGGCAAATATCTTAATAATGGGTGCAATATTAATGGGTAGCTATAAAAAAAGATGATAAAAACACAAACAACCGATGGGGAGATGTTAATAAAAAATGCCAAAGCGTATAATAAACTATAATATCTGTATTCCTCCTATATATAATCCATCAGTTTTTTTAAAGTATTAATTTCGATCAGATTTTCATGTTGAAATTGTTCTTCACGATGTGGATTGAACCAAATCGGGAATATCCCTGCGTTGTATGCCCCCACAATATCAGAGTCCATATTGTCGCCAACCATTAGTGCATTTTGTGCCAAACCATTGGTGTGGCTTAGAGCAGTTTCAAATACTTTTTTGTGTGGTTTTTGTACACCCAAGTTCTCTGTTATAATAATATTTTCAGGTTTAAAATAAGCCATCAATCCCGAATAATTCATTTTATTGTAAGTAGCTTCTATAAAACCATTGGTAATAATTGCTATGATATATTTTTTAGAAGCATGGGTTAATATTTCATGTGCCCCATCAAACACGTGTTGCATGCGGGGGCATAGTTCCATATAGTCTTCTCCAAATTTATCTACATCAAAATCTATAGGAATACCAACCGCTGCAAAAGCCTCACGGAAGCGACGGAAGCGGAGCTCGTCCTTACTAATTAATTGGTGATTGTATAGGTGCCACATTTTGCTATTAGTAGCTTTATATTGGGCTATAAATGAATTGGAAGCCGGGATATTGCCAGAAGCAATATGATATTTTTCCAAAAGCAAAGCCAAAGTTTCAGCTGAGTTCCTTTCAAAATCCCACAGAGTGTGATCGAGGTCGAAAAATATATGGGTAATTAAATTTGGTATTTGCACACTGCTGCAAATGTGCGTTATTTGTATAATAAATACTGACCAAAATTATGGACAATAATTTTGTGTTACTTCAAAATGTTTACAACAAGACATTTGAGTGTTGAAAAAAAGTATCCTAATTTCGCCTCCACTCAAAACGATTAAAAATACAACAAAATAACTGTCAGAAATTATGAACATGGAATCAACCCCCCAAGAACGCAAATCAGGATCGAGCAAAGTAATTGTAGTAGTAGCATTGATACTGCTTATTGGTGCCGACGTCTTTCTCCTGTGGCAATTGTTCGACACCAAAGAAGATTTTAAAGAAGCTAATTCAATCAATAAGGTGCAAAAAACTACTATTGATTCTCTCAATATGGAGATAGATGCTTTGGAAGGGAAACTGAAAGAACTTGAAAGACAAAAAGAGGAGTTGGGTGTATCAGACAGTACCCATCAGGCAGAAATAGACCAACTTCGCAGGCAGATACCTTTAATGAGATCTGCTGTTAAAGGAGGCAACCCTGCTGAAATTACCAAGCTTAAAAACGAATTGAAAAAGGCCAACGAGAAAGCTGATGCCGAAAGGATGCGTGCCGAAACGGATAGGAGCATTCTGACCAATGATACAAAAAATGCCAGAGATAGTCTGAACAAAGCCAGAGAACTTGCTGAAAAATTGACAAGGGACAAGAGCAGTCTTAGTAAAAAAATAAAAGAAGGCTCAGCATTAAAAGCAGATAATATTATAGGAATGGGTTTAAAGGTAACGAGCAAAGGAGAGGTGCCTACCCCAAAAGCGAAAAAAGCAAACAAAATAAAAGTAACCTGCAAAATTCAACAAAATTTGGTGGCAGAACCCGGACCCAAAATGATATATATGCGTGTGCTTGATCCATCAAGACAGATTATCACTAGCAATGCCAACGAGAAATTTACTTTTGAGGGAAGCGAGCTACCATTCACCTATAGCCAAGAGATAGATTATCAAAACAAAGACCGTGAAGTAAATATGAAATTCGGCAAATCAACGGCCTTTGTTAAAGGTAGTTATACTGTTGAAATATATGAGAGCGGTTTGATGATTGGGAAATCGTCATTCACACTCAAATAAAATCTTTTTATAAAAAGCAATTATTATAGTTGCTGCTTAACTAATAAAACCCTTGCAATTTTGTAAGGGTTTTATATTTTATACGTTTCGCAGAATAATATTTTATTATCTTCACTTCTATACCGTATTTTGTATTCCCAAAAATGCACGAGGTACAAGAAGAAATAAAACCACAAAAGTATAAATGGCTCAAAAAGCTAGGTATATGGACCATTGTGTTTTTTGTAGTTAAAGGTACCATTAGCACTATACTTATATATTATTTTGGAAAAGGAATTTGGCAGTACGTTGCTGAATGGTTTAAATAATACAGGGATAAGGATTAAGGGGTAAGGAATAAGTGTAATTACGATTTGCTGAGGCAAACGGGCTTATATAGCAGAATGGCACTTACCACTTACCACTTATTCCTTACTACTAATATTGGGGCTGACCGGAATTGACGGGATGTGCGGCACGGGGGTAAGCATGCAGTGCCTTGTAAGGGAGCACTTTAATCTGAACTTTCACGCTGTAACAGGCAACAATTCATTACAATTAGCTGCCTAATCGGTTAGATTACGCACTCGCTAGTCGTTTGCAGGAACTCCGCCCCAACAGCACCTGAGCACAGACGATCAAAACCCCGTTGGGGACTTTTGGCTACCGTGGTTACGGGTTTCCAAATGTATTAGTAACCTAAGGAATAAGTTGGTGAGCGGGACTCCTGCCTATTCTCTAAAATTAAATTTCCCTGACAAGCATGTAGAAAGCTCTATCGAGTCCCATCTCCGGACCAGGGTTCGACTCCCTGCAGCTCCACAAATTGTTCTAACAAGCCCGTCACTACTACAGTTTCGGGCTTTTTTATTCCATCCACAAAAAAGCCCGCTGATATTTTATCGGCGGGCTTTTTTATTATATGCTGAGGTTTATTTCTGCTCCTTAGCTTCAAATTGCTCTTTAATAGCTTCAAATTGTTCTTTAACAACAGCAATGATTTTTTCTGATACAATTTCTGATATTTCTTTATCTGACATACCTTGCTGAATTATTAAATTCTTTTCAGCGGTTTGTTTAAATGCAGAGAGTACATCTTTATTGGAATATGTGTTTGTCGCATAATCGTGGTTAAATGATAATATATTCATATTGTTATTGTTTAAAGTAGTTGCCAAAAAAATGTTGGTTCAATTCGGGTTTAAAATAATGTTTCCGTTTTATCCAAACAAATCCGTCACCTTTTGAAATAACAGCAACATCTACTGGACCCCCTACACTTTCTTCTGCAAAGGTAATTCTTCTTTTCAAATAAGTCAAATATATTAAGCTTTCGGCCATTTCAGCTAAATCTTCTTTTGCTAAATTACTAACGGCATTCATTAAAGGTATAATATAATTTTCACGTTTAATTTGTTGGTTAAAATTATTAAATTCATTTACAATAGTTGTAGTATTTAGGTTCTTTATTTGCTCTGATAAAAGAGGATTAGTAGTACCAATACTATCTAAGATAGCTTGGTTATATTTTTTCAACAGGGCATCAAAATTATTTAAATAAATACCATCTAATGAAGGGTCGATACCTGTTAAAATGGTATCAATAACATCAGTTTGTGCAAAAGGGCAAACAGCCCCGTTATTATTATTTGATATTGAAGCTGCTTGATCATCATTTACATAATAGCGTAACCTATTGTCTATTGCCATTGATATATTCACAGGATATAACTGAGGATATATTTCTTCTTCACCAAAACCTGTAAAAATTAGTCCTGTAAAACTTGATATTTCTTCTTTAGACTTTAATACAACATAGACCGCATTCTTTATCTTCACTAATAATTCATCCGAAATAATTACACCATTTTGGACAAAACGTATTTGATTAAGACGGTTAAAAATATCATTTGAATACTTTTGAAACATTTCAAAAGTATATTCAATAAATTCTGAACATTGGTCATTTTTTTGAACCCAGCTTTGGATAAGGGTATCGATTTGTTGTTCAAAGTGTTTGATAAAAAGGGATTGATTTTCGAGTATCGGATTGTCAATCAAAATTGAATGATTTCTAGCAATCTCGTCCACAAGAGAATTAATTATGTTTAAAGCAAAGTGTTCTAAAAATGTGATTTGTAAATCAGGCGTAGTATAGAAGTTTTTTGAACGGACGAATTCAATAAAATCTTGTTGGTATTCTCTTAGTGTAGGGAATGACTTATTTCCCAATTTTTTGCGATAAATTTTTATTATTGTTTCCCATGGAGTGCCCATAAAAGAAGCTGCATTGTATATCATGATACCGACAGGATGTTCTTTTGATAAAGCGAAAAGTTTATTAGCTTTATTAAAAATTTTACGCCCATTGTTACCACCAATTGTAACTGCACTATCTGCAGCAATCGCCACTGCCTGCTTATTTAAAATTCCTACTACTGCTGTCATTTTGCAAATGTAATGGAGATAGCACCAACAAATTGTTTAAATTTATTTCTCATTATATATCACTTCCATCACCACCTGTCCCACATTTTTTAAAGTAAACTTGCTAATGTTTTTAATATTGTCGTTATGGGTGTGCCAGGTGTGGCTAAAATGGTCGCCCAAGCCTTTGTCTTTAGTATATTCTATAATATCAATTACAGGTATTTTGGCAATGGTGTTTATATAATAGTGGTCGTCGATGATGCCGTTATTTTCTTCGTTGATAAAGCTGTTGTTGCCCAGATTATGTGCCGTGTTCCATACTTTTTCTACTATGGTGGGGGCAAACTCTACCGAGCCTTTTTCTTTCACAAATTGTGCATCGGGGGCACCAACCATGTCAAGCAAAATTCCGAATGCAGGCATATAGTTTTTTATATGCCTGTTCTTAGCCCAATATTGTGAACCTATACAATAACTATCTTCCATTTGTTCCAACTCGCTTTCGCCGGGTTGTCCGTAATCTTCCAAATCGAAAAGTATGATATCAATTCCTATTTCGGTAGGTTTTAGTTTAAGCTGTCGGGCAATTTCTAATAATATACCTACACCGCTTCCGCCATCGTTTGCACCATCAATAGGTTTGTCTTTGTCTTTCTCATCTTGGTCGGCAAAGGGGCGTGTATCCCAGTGTGCACAAAGCATTACGCGTTTGGTAGCTTTTATATTAAACGAAGCTATAATGTTTTTACACTGGTGTGTTTTGCCATCGAAAGTTTTTAAAGGAGCACCATTTATTTCTACTTTATCGGCATATTTGGTCAGCTCTTTTATTAAATAATCAGCACACTGTTTATGCCCATTGGTACTTGGTACACGTGGGCCAAATTTGCACTGGGCAGCTACATAAGCAAAAGCAGTATCGCCATTAAACTCGGGCGATTTTTGTATATACTTCTCAGTAACTGGCGGCTCTATTGGTTTAGCTGGTTGGTCAGAATTGTTTTTGCAGGCTGTAATAGCGGCAAGAAATAAGGTTATATATAATAGTTTTTTCATATAGTTTCTATAGCCCATACTAACATATAGTCTTTAGTATGGCGGTGCTGTAAATTAAAATGTTTTTGATAATCACCTTTGTGTATGTGTCCCACAAATGTAGTATCATTTTTTTGTATCGTGATATGGTTAATAAAATCAAGTGCTTTCTGTTCGTATAGTTTATATAAACATTCTTTGCTACACCATACCATTAGTGCATCTTCAGCATTTATAGAGGCCCAGTTTTTTTCTTCTTCGTTTAGAAATTTATGTTTGATGCGGTCCACTTTTTCAAGTTTGGTTTCTATAACAATACCCGTATTGCAATTGCTCACTGAAACTGCGGCATGGGTTTGTGTGTGCGATACAGATATATATATATTATACAAATTTGAAATCATTAACTTACCGAAATCTGTTTTATATAATTCTACTTTGGGGTGATCATTTAAAAGTGTCCCCAACAAAATACGCGTAGCTAACCACTGGCGGTAGTTTTCGGGATGTGCAAATAGTTCGGGTTTGCTTTGGTCTATAATATTGGGAGGCAATTTTTTTTCGAGCGATAATATATTTTCCGTAATTTCCCACACAGCTATTTGTGTGCCTTGAGGTTGTTCATATTGCCAAGTTAGGGGCATAATTAGTTTTCTTTAGTCCAATCGGCACGGGCACTTTGGGCCATTTGCCAAGGGGCACCATTATTTTCCATATTGGTGAAGGTAAGGTTAAGCTCTTGTGGGGCTTCGCTTTTTTCCATTACCAAATAGCGTCGCATATCTACAATTATTTCTACTGGATTTATATTTACGGGACAAATTTCAGCACAAGCATTACAAGTAGTGCAAGCCCAAAGTTCTTCAGCACTTATATAACTATGCAGGTTTTTTTCATCGGCCACAAATGTTCCGTTTTTATCAATATTTTTTCCTACTTCTTCAAGTCTGTCACGGGTATCCATCATCACTTTTCTGGGCGATAATAATTTGCCTGTAATATTTGCCGGGCACACACTGGTGCAACGGCCGCACTCCGTACAAGTATAGGCGTCCATTAAGTTTTTCCAACTAAGGTCTTGTATATCTTTCGCTCCAAAACTGGTAGGGGGTGTATATCCTTCGGGCGTGGGTGCCGATGGATCCATCATCAATTTTACTTCGGTGGTAATACTGGCCATATTGGTAAGCTCTCCTTTGGGTTCCAAATTACTATAATAAGTATTTGGGAAAGCCATAATAATATGAAAGTGTTTGCTAAATGGCAGATAGTTCATAAAAGCAAATATGCCCAATATATGTCCCCACCAACAAATGCGTTCAAACATAATCAGATTGCTTTCGCTCATACCTTTAAACAAAGGGACTAACATATCAGAAACAGGAAAAAATCCTGCCTGTATAAAATGTTCGCTGCCTATATTTTGCAATGATTTATCTATTGCATTTAATAATAGCAAACAGGTCATTAATACAATTTCTATAATAAGAATAGTTGCAGCATCACGCACTGGAAAAGCACGCATTTCGAAACCAGAAAAACGTTTTACTTTAATTACATGTCTGCGGAATAAAAATATAATACACGATACTAATACCAATAAAGCCAATACTTCAAAAAAGGCCATCATGCCATTATATAATACTCCCAAAATGCCTGCAAGTGCACGGTGGGTTCCAGCTACTCCATCAATTAATATTTCCAATACTTCTATATTTATAAGTATAAAACCTGCATACACAAATAAATGCAATATAGCAGGCAAAGGTCTGGTAAACATTTTACCTTGGCCCAGTGCTACCAAAAGCATGGTACGCCAGCGTTCGGCACTGTTCCCGCTCAGATCCACATCGCGGCCTAATAATATATTACGCCTAACCTTGCCAATGTTGCGGGCAAATAACCATACCGTGGCTGCTAAAATAATGGCAAAAATGATTTGCTGTATCATGTGTGTGCAAAGTAAGGGCTTAACAGGTTAAAAGCCAAATAACAAAATAGAGGTTTGCAGTAAGTGTGGTTGATGACAAAGTATTATATAATAAAACATGGTTCGAAAGGGTTTGTGGTATAAAAAACTTCATTTTTAGAAATAGGTATTGACAGCAAATTCGAATTGGGTAATAAAAATTTCTTTAATACTTGAAATATTATTTTGCTCATAAAATAAGAGCATTGCTTTTTTATATTCGATAGAATCAACCGTTCTAAAAGAAATTGGGCAATATTTATTATTCATTAAAATCGCATTGCTTACAATTCTAGCAGTTCTTTTATTGCCATCTACAAACGGTTGTATATAGGAAATTAATACCAATGCCAACAATGCCTTTTCAAATATATTTTCCTTATTATTAATCAATACACATACTTTTAAGAGTGCTTCTTTAATTTGAAATTCATTTTCGAGTGGTTTATAGTTTGTGCCCGATATCCCTACTCGTCTTTTTCTTAAATTTTTTTCAATAATTAGTTCATTAACAAGTATGCTGTGGATGTCTTCAATTTTTGAAACAGAAAGCGGAATCAAATAATCTGGATTCTCAACAATAAAATCAATAGCTTCTTTATGATTTAATAGCATTGTGGCTTCATCTTTTGTTTTTCCCGAAGCGGTTTCTTTTTCTTTTAATAATCGCTCTGTTTCAAGCAGTGAGTATGTGTTCCCCTCTATTTGAGAAGATTTCCAACTTAAATCGATAGCTAATCTTTCCAGCTCTCTTGTATATTCTTTTTCCGAAAGTTGTGAAACGTTTTTGGTATATATATATTCCAGCTCTTGCAGTTTTAAAATTTCACCTTCTGTAAATATATGATACTTGTTTAATACTTCAGAAATTAAATTAAAATTGAACCCGTCTTTTATTTTTCGTTCATCAATTTCTTCTTCATAGTATTTATTTAAATCGACAGGTTGCAAAAGTTCATATATGGGCGAAATAATATATTTAGTGGCTTTCCCTTTCCCTTTTGTAATAATTAGATTTTTGGTGGTAAGTTTTATCAATATCCTTTTAACCGTAGCATAACTAATATTATTAGTTAGGCTAACAAATATCTCTTTTGAAGATCTTTCTGAATTTTGTTTTAAATATTCTAATATTTCTAATTCCTTGTTGTCCAGCATTAGTCTTTATTTTAAGCTCACAAATATAGCAATTGTGGCTCAAAAAACTAATAATGTGAGCTGTAATTGTTTTTAGCGTGAGCTAGAAATAAAATATACAATAAGGGCAAAATCTTAACCAGGAATTTTATAGTTCTTACCTCAAGCCTAGAATAATTTACAGCATCAGCACTTAAAGTCACCCCATTTCAGTTTGCACTTGCAGCTCAAATTGAAATGGCATTAAATCTTGTATACCATTCAATTCAAATATTCGCTCAGCATTTCCATATAATAATAGTTTGATAGGAGTGCCTTGTTTGCGTTCATACTCCATCATTGCTTGCATGCACGCTCCACAGGGTACTACGGGGTTTTTGGTGTCCCATTTATCACTGCGTGCAGCAATGGCCATTTGTATAATAGTTCCATTGGGATGTGTATGTCCGGTATGATATATCGCTGTGCGTTCGGCACATAAGCCAGAAGGGTAGGCAGTATTCTCTTGATTACTGCCAGAAATAATTTCGCCCGTTTCCATTTGCAGAGCACAACCCACAAAAAATTCTGAATAGGGTGCGTAGGCTTGGTGTGTAGCATCAATAGCCTGCTGTATCAATTTTTGTTGCAACTCACTTAGCTCGGCAAGGGTTAATTCTTTATATACTATTTTCAGTTCTTTGTGTTGCAAAATATATAATACTGTTTTATTGCAAAGTATACCTTGCAGTTACACCAAATTGAACATTGGTAGTAGGGAATGAATTGGTAGTATAAGGTTTTGAAATACGTTGGTCGTAATAAATTCGTATCAATACTTTGTCGCTAGCTTGGTAGTCGACGGTGGGTTTTATACTGATAATCTTCATACCAGCTGTGGGCACGTTGGTATTGTCAAATTTACGTATTGTGGTCCAGTTATCCCGTATCGAAAAATCGAAACGGAAACTGGCATCATTGGGCAAATACAATTTGCGTCCTTGGAACCTGATAAAACCAATTGTGAGTCCTTTTTTGCGGAAGCCTGCACCTATTACAATCTCTTGGGTTTTCATTTCCTGTAGCTGCGGATTTATTGGCACCAAGGTAAGCATCCGTTCCCTGTTTAACGAAAATTTAAAGGTAAAGCTATTGGTAAAAGTCATATCAACCCCAATAAGAGGAGAGAATCGTTCAGCAATAGTCACATTTTGTAGCGATAGTTTGGGCTCTAGTGTATACGTACTACCTACACCACGATTAGCCGAAGCAGAGTCGACAGAATATCCGAGTGATGAACCAAAACCGCCTACAGAATAGGTAGAGGAATAAGCATGTGAAAGACTTAGGTTTGGAATTATTTTTTTGATAGCGGGTATTTTGCTAAGTCCGTTCCAAGTAATTCGCCACGATGCACTGGGTATTTTGGGGAACAAATCCGCTTTATAATTAATAGGATTTTTTCCGCTATATGCCATTAAAAAAGAATGTACAATAACATCGTGCTGTAAAGGAGAGTATCCCATAGGATAATGGGTGGAGTCATCGATACCCGTTGTTCTGCCTTCTGCATTTTGCAGGTGTTGGGCAACAGTATATCTTTGATCCAGCATTTTATTAAACACATCCGATTTTTTAGGGTCGCTATTGCTAAACGCGGTGCGTATTATATTATAGGTCATGCTAAAATTTCCATTTTGCAAAGGGGCATAATCTATATATTTTTTTTGCACATCATCATAAGTAAAAAAGCTCTGATACGAAGTAGTCATCGATCGCTGGAAGGTAAGCTGGATTCTAAAATCGTTGAAGGGCTCAACAGTAGCCTGCATATTAAATTGTTGGCTACTGGTTCGCAAATTGGGATTATTTACCCCCTTACCAGATGCCAGCCAATGGTTGTCGGCTGCTTTGTATTTTAGAGTAGTGTCTTGGCTACCAGTAATAAAGTCCCAACCGGGAGCCATCAAATCGAAGTTTTGTCCGAAATATTTAGGTTTGGGTAAGAAGCCTGGGAGGGTGGTTCCTCGGTTTTCAGTATAAGTAAAATTAATAGTTTTCACCATCATCACCAGTCTCACTGTATGTTCAGCCAACGATAATAATGGGTTTTTGCTATTCGGGGTTGGCGTATCATCAATTTTGGCGGTATCGTCTTCTGGTTTTTTCTTAGGATCTTTGGGCCCAGAGGGTGCTTTAGGTTTTATTTTTGGCGGTGGCGGTGTACGTTTTTTACCGCTCGCCACTTCTTCAAAAAATTTAATCTTATTATATAATTGCTGCATATTGAATTGGCCTGTAAGCGAATTATTTTTCGAGTTAGCAATTGTATTACCAATGGTATCTTGTTGTCCCGGTGGCCCTTGGCTCCATGAATAGTTTACACTTGTGCGGGCAGTCATACTAATAAAGTTAGTGAGCGGGAATTTGTTGAATGGTACTGTATAACTTAGGTTCCCAATTTGATTGAACTGGGTGATACGGCCAAAGTGTTTCAAGTTTTTCAAAATAGAATCGTGTGCTTCTCCAGAGTGTCTGTATACAACTCCCAAAGGCTCATCAATACGGGCATTGGTGATGGCATTATAGTCGAATTTAAGAGCTTTTGTCAAATCCCATTTCACATCAAACTGCCTGGAGTTGGTAAAGTTTTTATCATACAAAGTCGCTATCTGGGTGTTTTGTTTATCATTCACTCGATTCACCATTTCAGCATAACGTCTATCAGTATTGGTAATAATATTTACTGATTGTGGTTTATAATAAAAATTAAAATCGCGGATTAACTGCAAATATTTCGATTTGAAATATTTCTTGAAGGGTTCAACAGGCTTGGCTTGCGATTGGAATGAATAGTTTACTTTAAGATTATATAGTTTTATTCTGTTAGACTCTATCAATTGATTTCGCTGATAATATTCATTGTATGCATACGATAAATTAAAATTCTCGATGCTATAGAATTTTTTCTTCTTAGTACCCATCAGATTTTTATGTACATTCGACACATTCCATCCCCGCTTTATGGTGAGGTCGTCGGCATTGTATTTAATTGTTGCCCTGTCATCAGCAGGGGTCACATTAAGCACGCTGGTCATGGGTATATCAGGATTTAACGGATAAAAATGTGGCCGCACCAATGTTTGGTTATATCCATAATAAAAAGGAATACTTACCCCATATTTTGCCGGAAAAAGTTTGCCCAGTTCCAGCATCGTATTCAGGTCGAAATTTGAAGTGATGTTTCGGGCTCGTTCATTTAGCTTTTTATCGATTCCCCCATAGCCTACAGTGGTAATATTACCCGCCATATTTAATGTTCCAATATCGGCTAGTTTTATCACACTTCTGGCTGTTGCGGCCCATCCGCCAGGGTTTTCGAAACCACTCACCCTTAATTCGTTTACCCATACTTCTCCGCATTTCGACAAGCCATCATCAGCAGGATTGTCGAATTGTTTGGGATTTCGAATACCTATTAAAATTACCCGGATATTACTCATATCGGGGATACCGTTTACCGCTATTCTCTTTCCATCTACTTTAATATCTTCAAAATAATTATTTGTACCTCCTTGTTTTATTCGCAGTACTTTTAAATCGTAGAACGCAGAAACATCTACCACCAATTCATTATCTCCCCGCCAAATATCATTCTCGTTGGTTTGTCCAAAGTGGGTTAGCTTAAGTGGGATTTCATATTCATAATAGTTATTGGTAAAATCGGTTCCCAATCTAACAAAAACTGAAAGGTCTTTATCTTTTAATATTTCTCCTGCCAAAGCTTCGGCATGAACAAACATTTTTAAAGTTTTATAATTTCTAATGTCTAGTTTCACGTTTTTAAATACCGCCTTAGCGTCCCCATCCTTAAGGCCGCATACTCTTAATGATAGTGATTGTTCGTTTTGTTGGATAGGGTTTGGTTGACTCACATCTAATTGTCTAAAAATACCTGGAGGCAGCACATAGGGAATGGGTTGTCTCTGGTTGTTTTTTTCTACATTAACGGTCGACACTACAAAAGAGGTATTGTCATTGGGATCTACAGGATTTACCGATCCAGGTGTAGCAAGCGATACCAAGTATTTACGCCATT
The DNA here is from genome assembly GCA_025363675.1 of Flavobacteriaceae bacterium. GTDB lineage: Bacteria > Bacteroidota > Bacteroidia > UKL13-3 > UKL13-3 > CANJUD01. Next base: position 45,479 of record JANYDJ010000116.1, read on the forward strand.
CGGCCCTAATGAGTTGCATATTGGCAAATCGGAGTACCACTGAGTCGGTGAAGCCATGCATAACCATACGCATAAAGCGAATAGATTTAAAGTCGGGGATACTTCCTATTCTACGTTCATAAGAACGAATAGGCACTTTTAATTGGTACCAGGTTACAGTATCGTCTGAACAATTACAGGGTTTTTCTAACTTTGGCCCTGAACGAACGGAATCGGTAACATAATTTTGGCCCACAATTAACTTATTCCTGCTCAAGTCAATTCGATACTGATAATATTCTTCAATTTCATTGAGCGTAAAATCTCTATTTATATCTTCATCATTAGGGTTGGGCTGGTTAGCAACTGGATAAGTTTCTTTAGGTTGGTGGGGAGGAGCTTGTGCAGGGCTTGGCGAGTTTCCGTCGGGGCCATTAAAATGTTTGTAACGAGCAAGAATGCTAATTTTATTAGAGTCAAAATCAGACCCTCTATAAAAATGATAGTTATCGGAAGCGGGGTCAGCAAGTGCATTTATATAAACCATTGAGTTTGATCCATAATGTCTGGCCAATGAATCTAAGAATTTCTGTTTATAAAATTCTCTTTCATTGTCATCATTCAAACCATCCAATCCCACATCTTGAGTTAAGCGGGATGCAGGGTCGTTATCAAAAGCATTATTTATTGCAGGTATGGCAGGCACAACTCCCCACACACTCGAGTCTACACGCAGATTAGGTTGATTGGCGGTTTTTATTCCATTTTCAAAACTTTTTCGTGAATCACTTAGCATGTCTTCGCTCACATTTCCTAAGTGTAAATACAATTGACCACTGTTATTTGGTTGCGGGTTATGTCCGGGTAAAAATGGATCCATCATCCATAACTCTATATAATCAATATTTGCAGCTTCAAAATCGTTTTGATCTATCTTACGCATAATACCTGCCCAATTGTTTTGAGGAGTTTTAAAAGTACCATCTAGGTTCAGATCTTGTGTATTAAAATTGTATGGCCCGCGTTGATTGGGATAAAAGCCCATATCAAAAGTAGTTTGGGTTTGGGGCACACCCTGTTGTATTTGTTTGTTTTTAAAAACTTCATTAACTACTATTTGTCTCACATAGTGGTTAGACAATTGTGTAGGGTCGTCTTTTAAATGTTGAGGGGTGAGATTGTTATTGGTATAAAACAAGGGGTCTAATATATACCACGACATACGAGCATTATGGTCTCTAAAACTTGTATTGTTTCTGTTTAGTCCATCAGGGAATAAGGTTGGTTGACCCTGCGGTGTGCTGGCTAGTTGCCAATAATTACCCAATCTTAAATCAGTAGGAATTTCACTGGCTTCAAAATCGTCAATATATGATACACCAGATTTATCTAGGGTTTTTTTAATAGCAGGTGCAACCCCAGGAATTATTTTAGCAAACTCACCTGTAAACAATATATTGCTCATCTCTTTGGTCGAGATAAAAGGTAGGCGGTCTATTGCTTTGGTTAGTCCCCGCCAGTTACTTTTAAATGTAGCATCTAAACCAAAAATAGTATTATTCAAGGGCTCATCGCCGATATTTACTTTGGGTATAATAGGTCTCTCCCGAAGGTTGAGCAGTGTGCCGCCAATTATAAAATCATTGCTAATTTTAAAATCGAGTCGGGTACCCATTAGTGTGCGTTGCTGGGTAGTAAAGGTAGCTGTGTTTTCGCAACTTGCCTTAATAGCTGCCCCCTGGGCCAAGATGCCAGTATTAATAATAGTTACACGTCCTGTAGCGTAATCTACTATATAATCATTTCCTTCTACCAATGGTGTTCCATTTGAGGTAACTTTTACGGAACCCTTTGGTGCATTAAAACAGCTCAGTTGAATTTCATTGCTCGCCGAGCCTTTAAAACTACCACGAATAAAGAATTTGTTTTTGGTTGCTTTTTGCTGGGCAGCCCATCGCGTAGAATCATACAACTCATCAAATGCATAATAGTTGGCTTTGCTACCATAAGGGTCTATAAACTGCGATCGCAAGTATTTGCCAAAAGGCTCGAGCACAGGAAAAACGATGCGGCCCTGTTGTGGGTATATAGTTATACCTTCAATCCAGTCAAATTGCCCGTCGGGTTGCTTTTCTAAGTTTGTATTTAAACGGTCGATATTTAATACCCGTACCAAAGGCACGCCCTGCAATTTGGGTTCGTCTTTGGCGGGTACATATACCATATCTGCATTCGATGGGTCATCGGCATACCATACATTTAATTTGAAATCTTGTTTTTGTATCTGATAACTTCCCACTGAATATATATTTTTCATCATCAGTTTCCAGTTGGGCAGATCGGGGCGAATAGATATAGGTTTTAAAAGTTTTAGAAATAACACGTTTGGGTTTTGCCTATCAGTAGGAACCTGACGTGAAAATTCTCCTACTTGATAAGGGTGCCCACCAATTTCATATTCAAATGCCACGGCTAATACCTCATCGTTATTCAGTGTCTGATTTAACGAAATATATCCTAACTGGGTATGAAAAGTAAATTCATTGGGATTTAACTGACGGGCAAAATTGATTAACTGATAATCGTCTATTTGCTTCATCTTATTGGTTAATGGACTTTGTTCCAACTCAATCACACTTCTAAATGTGGAGCGAAACGAGTCATTTGTTTTCAGTGTTTTATACAGATCGTTTGTGTTATTGTCAGGAAATATATTTACAGCTGGGGCAGAAACTTGTTTGTTATGAATGTGTGTAGCATCTTCGCCTAGGTCCATAAATCCCATAATATCACGAGCGTTATCTACTGCACTGGTGCGGTTGGTTACCCACACCTCTATACGTGTAATACGCACAGGGCTATTCACCAATGGCGGGGCTTTCAAAAATTCTTCATAGTGATCGCGGAAATATTGCGAGAGGAAATAATGTTTGTTTTGTTCATATTGATCGCACTGTATATCAAAAGGCGTTATTTGAGCACCGCCCTGCACCGTTACTTCGCTAGCCCTGCTTTTTTGTTGCGAGAAAAGAACGGTAGAAGTGAGTCTTCCAAATTGGAATTTTACCTTGGCTCCAAACAAACTTTGGCTACCGGGAATCAAGGTGCCATTAAGTGGCAAACTAACATTACCAACTTCTATTTTTTTAAGGATACCATCTTCTTTGCCGTCCCAATTCAGTTTCATTTGGTTCTCAAAATCGAACAAGGCTTCTGTATTATAATTGGTATTTATCTTGAATTTATCGCCAATGCTGCCTGACACGTTTAACTGTATTTTTTGCTTAAAATCGAACTGTGCGTTGCGTTGCTGCCTGCTGTTGAGCCCTGGATTTTTAATCACATTATATATTCCACCAAAAGTAAGTTCGGCTGAACCTGTAGGTTTTATTTCTACTTTACCATTGCCAAAAAAATCTTCAAATGTTTTACCGGGAATAAACAATGGAGGTATCACTCCGCCACTGCTTCTCACAAAATTTTGAGCTTTGGCACGCTGTTTAAAATAGTTCTTATTCTGCTCTTCGTCTTTTATTTTAGCATAATCGGCCAACGAAATATTTTCGGGAGTGCCAACAGGGCTATTGCCTATTGTTTGTTTTTTAGTGTAAAATTTACCACTACTATCCAATTCATAAGTGGTTTTTATCACCTCGGGTTCTTTTAAATCAAAAGCTTTTTTTCGCGGTTTGTCCCACGATTGGCGGGGCCATTTTTTATAACGGGTTGAATCGCCAGGTTTTGTCAGTTCTGTTTTTACATGATTCGTATAGTTGAAAAATTTCACCTGTGCTCCAAAGGCTAATGCTGTGGCAACGCCCAGCACGAGCATGATTGCTCCTATACTTTTGCTCAAAACCTTCTTCTGTTGATTATTGTTTTTCTCTCTCACAGTACTTTAAGTGCTTGTTTGATTATGTCTTCCGTATTTTGGTTTTGCAGGTTTAATTTTGTCAAAGTTTTTTCTACAGATATTCTGTTGAATCCCAGTGTTACCAAAGCATCCATAGCCATGCGTTGGTTAGCATTACTTGGGGTGGCTGGCATAGAAAGCTCCCCATTGAGGCCTTCTTTAGAGAGTTTCGATTGCAGGTCGATAACAATTCTTTGGGCGGTTTTTTCACCAATACCTTTTATAGATTTTAGCAATCCCACATTTCCATTCAATATAGCATTATATAATTCTCCGGGGTTTAAACTGGAAAGCATCATGCGGGCGGTATTGGCTCCCACGCCATTTACTAAAATTAATTGGCGAAAGAGGCTTCTTTCTGCTTCATCCACAAAACCATAAAGGGTGTGGCCATCTTCTTTAATACTTAAATGCGTGAACAGCAGCCCGCTTTTGTGGTCTTTAATTTTTTCAAAAGTATACAACGAAACATGCAAGCAATAGCCAACCCCGTGGCAATCAACCACTACATAAGCGGGTGTAACTTGTGTAAACTGTCCTTGTACGTGAGCTATCATTCTACCTTGGTCAAAAATTTAATCAGCAAATATACGTGAAAACGTAATTTAGGTAGATGTGTTACATATTAAAAAGAAAAGTTTATAAAATTATAGGATTAGGCGTATAGTTCGCAAGATATATAATATGTTACAAAAGAACAGAACTTATAGAATGATAGGAGATGCCATTTTTGTTTGCAGAAGTGATAGTGGTGAAAGAAGCGAAGGGAGAGGTGCCCTGTGTGCGGTGGGCGTATTTCATCCACGGTCTGCAGTGTGCATGGTTGTGCGGACGGGC
>JANYDJ010000122.1 GCA_025363675.1 Flavobacteriaceae bacterium
AAAAGCTACAGATAGTTTATATGTTACCACCAACAGGCCTGTGGTAGCATGGGCGTGGTACAAAGATACTATATTATATAATACTTCCAGTTCGCTGCTACACCCACCATCGGGCAGGTACTATGTATCTGTAACCGATGCCAATGGCTGTGTTGCTACTAGCGGATCCTTACTGCACACGGGTATTGAAACATTTGCTATACTTAGCGGAGTCGAAGTATATCCCAACCCTGCGAGTGATGTATTATATATAGATATACGAATGCCTGGTGTGATGCCTGTGGTTGGTGTTGTCACCAACCACAAAGCAGAGGGTACTATTGTATTATATGATATGTTGGGGAGGGGAGTTCAGCCCCTCTATATCTACAATGAAGGGAGACCTGGCTTGTGTTCAATTAGTATTGGTTCTTTACCTAAGGGACTATATATACTTTCTGTGGGGAATGAAAGAATAAAGGTGGTATTGGAGTAATCATGGCAATCATTAAATCACATAAATCATTGTTCAGACAGTTTACGGGTACTTCCAGTTCGCAAATTACTTTTAAGGGTAGTATAGATACCGCAATATCTAATACCAATGGAAGCGGGCTAAAAGTATATTGGTGCTGGTTTGGGGAGAATGGCAATACCACACAACAAGTTACCAATGGTATTTATTGTAAGAACAGTGATGGTAGCGATTTTGAGAATAATAAGTTCAGGTATTGTGATAAAGGTTTGCAGTATTATATGGATGGTGGAAGTAATAATACATTGGTTAAGCAGAACCATTTCTACTATAACAACATGGGATTGGTGGCAGCACCCGCACAAAACCCAAATACTACTAGTGCCGTAGGAGCGAACGGTAGTGCCAATAGTTTAGACATGACCATACAGTGCAATAAATTTGATTATAATACGGTGGGGATATTTGGATATGGAAATTTGATTGCCCAAGGAAATAATGCTGCAAATGGCCAAGCAGGTAACACCTTTAATTATGATACAGACTGGGATTGGTTTTGGGATTACGGAACAACTCCTAATATAAATGTATATAACTCCGCATTTAATGGGGTAAATAATTCAAAACCCAATTATTATTTGAATGGGAACAATATAAATAATTTTGCCCATTTTACTTACCAAACAGGTACTAGTGATCCAGCTTGTGCAGGTTTTACTATCCAAAGTCCATTTTTTGTTGATCCTGTATCAAATAACAATGAAACAAAAAATATAGATGTTTCTGTTTTTCCCAATCCATTTTCTAATGAATTCAATATTAAGATAACTGGCATAGATTGGATAAGCAATATCGTTATTTGTGATATATATGATATAACAGGACGCAAAATTGAAAGTAAAAGGTTAACCAATGAACAGAGCAGTTTTGTATTAAATGAATCCTTTGCACAGGGTGTGTACATGGCTAGTATTAAACAAAACGGTACTTTAATCAAGAAACAAAAATTAGTAAAAACGACAAATTAAAAGCAATCATATACTGGTCAGCGGATTTTCTGCTGACCAGTATTATTTTTATATGAAAAATTTATACATTTATATAATTCTAACCGCTGTTATTATTACTGAAGCAAAAGCTCAGGAAGGTAATAACTGGGTGGCAGGTTTTAAAGGAGGACTTAATTTTTCTACCGACCCACCTACTGATATTACAACATCCATATGTGCAAAAGGGGCAAGCGGTATGGGAGTTACGCAAGCTACCGGTGCCATCTCAGATTGTTTAGGCAATTTACTGTTTTATACAAATGGGGTTGATTTATGGAATCGCTATCATCAACTTACCCCCCATGGTTCAAAAATGAACAACTATACTGTCTCAAGTGGGCAAGGTTCAAATGCCGCAATTATTCCATATCCTGGGCAAGACTCAACCTATCTTATGTTTTCAATGCGTTATTATTACGAAGGTGTAACAGTAAATAAGATCAAACTTCAATTGGACAGTGGGAGAGGTGATGTAGATACTACATACCCTATTCATTTTTTTTCTCAGAAATCGTATTTTGCTTCTTGGGAGTTCAAATATATAAAACAAAGTGATTCATTATATTGGATAATTAATATTATAAGAACCAAGACCAATAATTCAAATTACTATTCAGATAGTTTATTGTATTGTTATAGAGTAGATAAAAATGGAGTGGATACTGTTCCTGTAATAACTACTTTGAACAATGGAATGCAGTCATCTTTCGTTGATGTTTCAAACAAGGGAGATAAATTGGTATTATACGGAGAACAAAATCAGTTTTCAGGTTACAAGCCTTTTGTTCCCGCAGTTACGATTTATGATTTTGATAAAAATACTGGCAAAATTTCCAACCCCGGCGATCTGCTATTAACAAAATATATTTATGGAAGCTCTCCTGTAAACGGAGCTTTCTCTCCAAATGATTCTTTTTTATATGTGGTCTGTATTGAAAGTTTTGCTGTTCCTTCGTCAAGCTGGCACACAAGAATTATTCAAATTCCTCTTTATTCATCAACAAAAAATAAATTCTATAATGTCAACATGGACTCTAAGCATGTTGGTCGTTTAAGATTAATGCCCAACAATAAAATTATAATATGGGATACTCTGGGCTGTATAATAAAATATCCCAATAGAGCTGGGAAGTTATGCAAATTTGATTCAAATTATGTTAGACTTAGCATTGATGATATGGCGTCTTCTCTTCCACCTGTTATATACTCTCCCAAAATAATTATAGACTACACCACCAACTCCGACACCCTCGGCTGCACCAACGACAGCGTCCGTTTCCAAAACAACTCAGATACGGGCTTCCTCAGTTTTCGCTGGTATTTTGGAGATGGAGATAGTTTGGATGCAAAGGATGCTGCACACTTTTACAAAAAGCCGGGCAGGTATTTTGTCACACTGTCGGGGCTCAAGAACAATTGCGGCTACAGGCTGGTGCGTAGCGATAGTATAGATGTGTTTTACAGGCCCAAAGTGCAGTTGGCAAAAAAAGATATATATACCTGCGGTGCCCACAAAGCACAAACAACTATATTATATAAATTTACAGATACACTACACCTTTACTGGGGAGATGGGAAGGATACTGTTATATATACAAAAAATAATTGGTGGCAAGATTCGGTTATTATATCACATACCTATAATTCGGGAAACTATATATTAGCTGCACACACAGCAAACAGCAACTGTCAAGATAGTACAGCTCTTTTGTTCAACGTGAACATACACCCCAAAGTAATTCCCCTTTTCACCCCAAACTATATAACAAGCTGCGGCAACAGTACCATTACCCTTGCAGATAGCAGCGGTGGAAAGGACAGTGTAATACAACAAAGAAAATGGACGATTGAGTATCCCAACAATATCACCAAGCAATATGATACTGTTACCACCAACAAACTAAAACTAATAGTACAAGATACAGGTTATTATAATGCCAAACTTATATATATAACCAAACAGGGCTGTGTAGATTCATTATATAAAACAAAAGTGTTCCGCATACTGCCACAACCTGTTTGGTTATATATATAAGTTTGGCATTGTAATAACCTGTGTCCTGTACTATCAGTTTTAGTTTATTTGTAGTAACGGTATCATATTGTTTGGTGATATTATTTGGGAATTCTATGGTCCATTTGCGTTGTATTATAATGCTGTCTTTGCCGCCGCTGCTGTCTGTTAAAGTAATGGTACTGTTGCCGCAGCTT
>JANYDJ010000124.1 GCA_025363675.1 Flavobacteriaceae bacterium
CATTGCGAGGAGGCTTCCGACGAAGCAATCTCCACCCCAGGATTATACTTCGAGGGAGATTGCTTCGTCGCCCATTGCACAGACATGCCCACCGCTTCTCGCAATAACGGCATGAGCTTTTTGAATTATGAAAGAGAACTAGTGGTGTATCCTTTTTTGAATTGTTGCATAATAGTTTGATGTAATTAATTTGAATTTCAAAATTAACATCCTAATTTGCACCCGTATGGGGCTACCAAAGGTTCAGTTCAACAAGGGGTTTAAGAAATTGGCGGTGCAATGCTTCGTGTCACGGTTTGCTGCATGTTTCAAAATTGCTGCTTTATAACATACTTTCGTGCTTAAATGCAGCCCAAAACCTTTGAAAGTAGTAAGCCGGAAGTTTGCAGCTCCACAATATCGGTCAACTGGTTTCTATAATTAATTACAACAAGTAGTTCATAACATTTTTTTGTAGTAGGCTAAGGAAATGTCTATATTCGTATGATGGGAGTTGGAAGCTAGAATATGGAAGTTTATTGCTAACCCCTCTTGCCGAAAGGCAACTTCCGTCTTCTAGCTTCCGTCTTCTATCTTCCAACCAAAATAAAATACACACTTGACTAAACACAAACATTCCGATTTTTTTCTGCTGCAGGAGTATCGCAAATACAGACGATCCTTCTTTAGGCGATTACTTAACTACTTTTTAAAAGGATTGTTACTGGTGCTGCCTGTTGCGGCATCGGCATATATTATATATTGGTTGTTTAGAAAAGTAGATTCTATTTTTGCATTCCCCATTCCTGGCTTGGGTATTCTATTTATAATAGCACTCATTTGTGTTGTAGGATACTTCGCCAACAAATTTATTTCACGTCCGCTGTTCGATTTATTGGACGATTTGATGAGCAAGACGCCTTTGCTCAAAACATTTTACAATTTGTTTAAGGATATGACCGAAGCATTTGTAGGCGATAAGAAAAAATTCAGTCAGCCAGTAATGGTCAAGATTTCTGAAACGGGTATACAGAGATTGGGATTTGTGACGCAAAAAGACTTAGGCTTTTTAAATATAGATGGCCACATGGCCGTATACTTTCCAGACTCTTATGCTATATCGGGCCAATTGGTATTGGTGCCCAACACACAAATAACACAAATAGAAACAAATGCCACCCACATGATGCAATTTATTATATCAGGCGGAATTAAAAACATAGAAGAAGATGAAAAATAAAACAATGAAATTGCTTAGCACGCTAGGCATGCTAACCGTATTAGCCAGTTTGGTTTTCCTACTTGAAGGTAGCGAAACCAAAAAAACGGCACTTCCAGTTGAACGCGAAATACATAGTTTGGTGCTACCCACCAAATTAGATTTCTGCGGCGAAGAAGTACCTATTGACGATCCCGAAATAATGGAACGATTCGATAGAGAGCTATTGTCAAATGCTTTTTTTGAGTCGAATAATATTATTATATATAAACGTATGAAAAGGCACTTTGGCCAGATAGAGCAGATATTAAAAGAACAAGGTATGCCCGTAGATTTTAAGTACTTAGCAGTAGCAGAAAGTGGATTGGCAAATGTAGTTTCGCCAGCTGCGGCGGCAGGTTTTTGGCAGTTTATCCCAGAAACAGGACGTCGCTATGGTTTGGAAATTAATGACGAGGTGGACGAACGCTATCAACTTGATAAAGCCACACGTGCAGCTTGCACGTTTTTAAAGCACATGAAAGATGATTTGGGCTCATGGACACTTGCAGCAGCTAGTTACAACTGTGGTATGGGAGCTATTAAGCAAAGCCAAAAATTTCAGAAAGTAGATTCGTATTACGATTTGTTCATCAACCAAGAAACTTCTCGTTACCTATTTCGCATTGTAGCCCTTAAAGAAATACTTAACTCGCCTGAGAAATATGGATATAAAATGGCCGAAGTAGCAGGCTATCCATCCATTCCAACCACGTCAGAATCGGTTAGTGGACCCGTACCAAACTGGAGCGATTGGGCCCAAGCACATGGTATAAACTACAAAGTGTTACGCACCTTTAACCCTTGGATTAAAAAAACATTGCTCACCAATAAATTGGGCAAAACATATACCGTGGAGTTGCCCAAAGACAAAGCTAAGTTTTTGCATGGGAAGTAAGGAGTAGTTTGCACTACATTTGTGCAAATAATTAACCTATGAAAAAAGCAGCGTTATCTATTTTACTTCTTTTATTTTTTATTAATATCCATGCTACACATTTAGTAGGAGGTACCATTACCTATAAATATGTTGGAAGCCTTAATAATGGCGATATTGTAAGATATCAGCTTATAATAAAAATGTATCGAGACATATCACTCTCCACCAATGTGACATTTGACCCCGATATTGATATTGGTATATATAACGACAAAAAATTATATAATACCAAAACCATAAGTTTGTCTACTGAAACTACTTTGTCCAATTGCTATACCGAAGGAACTTATTCGGCTAATATTGATTTAAACGCAGGCAAAGAGTATGTATTTATATATGCCAGATGTTGTTTATCGCAGTTCCAAAATGTGGAATACGATCAAGGATTTTCGCTATATTCTTATATGCAAAACTCAAGTAATAATAACAGTTCTCCAATATTAAACAATGTGCTAGTTAATTATGTATTGTCAAAAAATGGAACTCAGAACTTCGATCTTAAAGCCATAGATATTGATAGCGATTACTTACAATTTAAAATTGTTGCTGCCCTGCTAGGTGGGGATAAAAGTGCCCCAAAGCCTGTGGTTCCTAATACAATAGACAATACGTTTCCACCATATTCTAACAATTACGGTACTATAATATATAATACGGGTTATACCAGTATCGCTCCGTTTGGCACCTTCGGTGGTTTAACTATTGATTCAAACACTGGCAAAGCCACAATTAGTTCTCCCAAAGCTTGTAATTCAAGATTCCTTTGGTGTATAAAAATCTCTGAATATAAGAATAACATGCTAACAGGTATTACCTATCTGCCAATCTGCTCTCAATTTGATGTAGTGAATTCAAATTGCGTTCATAATATTGGTTTGAAAGAAGCAAGTACAAATGAACCAATAGTTTCTCCCAACCCATTTACAAACGATATAACTATTGCTAATTTGCCCAAATCAATTTCCAAAATTGGAGTTTACGACATCACTGGTAAGCAATTGGATTTGATACCTATTTTTAATTCAAATCAAGTTACTTACTCATCAAACAATCCAAATGGTATGTATTTGTTGCGATTTATGGATGGAAATGGAAATGTGGTTGGTACCCATAAAATTGTTAAGAGGTAGAACGCATTGATTAATTTTGAGAAAGTGGAATGCGGCGGGCAATTTCCCAAGTATTTTTTGGTTTTTGATTTATTTACGCAAAAAAGAGGTTTCCTCTTAATTGTTAAAATATCTGTTTACTAATAATTTAATAAAAGTTATTGTCCATTCTCTCTACCTAAAAAAAATCTTTATTCCCCCGTTTGTAGTTTCGGTAGATATGCCTACTTTTGCAGTCCGTTTTTTAAAACTAGTAAAATAGAATGCCAACCATCCAACAATTAGTAAGAAAAGGTAGAGAGAGCAAGGCCGAGAAGTCTAAATCTCCAGCCCTTGATTCTTGCCCACAACGCAGAGGTGTTTGTACCCGTGTGTACACAACCACTCCTAAAAAACCAAACTCGGCTCTTCGTAAAGTTGCCCGTGTGCGTCTTACCAATGGTAATGAAGTGAATGCTTATATACCAGGCGAAGGTCACAACCTGCAGGAACACTCTATCGTATTGATACGTGGCGGCAGGGTTAAGGATTTACCCGGAGTGCGTTATCACATTATCCGTGGTGCATTAGATACCGCTGGTGTTGATGGACGCAGACAACGCCGTTCTAAATACGGTGCCAAAAGGCCTAAAGCTGGTGCAGCTGCTGCAACAACAACTAAGAAGAAAAAATAATTAATAAGACACATCAATAATATTATACCAATAAGATGAGAAAAGCGAAACCCAAGAAACGCATCCTTCTGCCCGATTCGAAATACAACGATGTTATGGTAACTCGTTTTGTAAACCACATGATGTGGGAAGGCAAAAAAGGTTTAGCCTTTAAAATATTCTATGAATCATTGGATATTGTAGAAGGAAAAACACAGGAACGTGGAATTGATGTTTGGAAAAAAGCATTAAACAATGTAATGCCATCAGTTGAAACCAAAGCTCGTAGGGTAGGAGGTGCCAACTTCCAAATACCTATTGAAGTAGGTCCCGAGCGTAAAATATTATTGGGTATGAAATGGATGATTGCATACTCACGCAAACGTAACGAAAAATCAATGCCACAACGTTTGGCATCCGAAATTATAGCAGCTTCAAAAAGTGAAGGTGCATCTGTGAAAAAGAAAGAAGATACACACAAAATGGCTGAAGCCAATAAAGCGTTCTCACATTTTAGAGCTTAAAAAACAATGGCAAGAGATTTAAAATATACTAGAAACATTGGGATCGCTGCCCATATTGATGCTGGTAAAACAACAACAACTGAGCGTATATTATATTATGCGGGTGTTAACCATAAAATAGGTGAAGTACATGATGGTGCTGCTACTATGGACTGGATGGCTCAAGAGCAAGAGCGTGGAATTACAATTACTTCTGCCGCTACTACTGTTTCATGGAACTATCCAATGAAAGATGGTAACACAATTCCTGAAACCAAACAATATCATATTAATATTATAGATACCCCAGGTCACGTAGATTTTACTGTTGAGGTAAATCGTTCATTACGTGTTTTGGATGGTCTTGTATTCTTATTTTCTGCCGTTGATGGTGTTGAGCCACAATCAGAAACCAACTGGCGTTTGGCCAACAACTACAATGTTGCCCGTATCGGTTTCGTTAATAAAATGGATCGTGCCGGTGCTGATTTTTTAATGGTGGTTAAGCAAGTTAGAGAAATGCTAGGCAGCAATGCTGTTCCTTTACAATTACCTATCGGTGCTGAAGATAATTTTACTGGGGTGGTTGACTTAATCAACTTCCGTGGTATGGTTTGGAACGAAGAAGATAAAGGAATGACTTTTAAAGAAGTGCCAATTCCTGAAGATATGATAGAAGAGGCCAAAGAGTGGAGAGGAAAATTACTAGAATCAGTTTCAGAGTTTGATGATCATTTAATGGAGAAATTCTTTGAAGATCCAGCTTCTATTACTGAGCGTGAAATATTAGATGCACTTCGCAAAGCATGTTTGGCTATGAAAATAGTTCCTATGGTTTGTGGTTCATCGTTCAAAAACAAAGGTGTACAAACTATGCTCGATTTGGTTATGGAATTAATGCCTAGCCCTATGGATCGTGAAAGTGTAATAGGTACAAATCCCGATACTGATGAAGAGGTTTCTCGTAAACCTGATTATAACGAGCCATTTACTGCCCTTGCATTTAAAATTGCTACCGATCCTTTTGTAGGACGCTTGGCTTTTATGCGTGCATATTCAGGCAAACTAGATGCAGGTTCTTATGTATATAATACCCGCACAGGAAATAAAGAGCGTATATCTCGTATTTTCCAAATGCATGCTAACAAACAAAACCCAATCGAGTTTCTTGGTGCTGGCGATATTGGTGCAGCAGTTGGGTTTAAAGATATTAGGACAGGCGATACTTTATGCGACGAAAAACACCCAATAGTGTTGGAAGCCATGAATTTCCCGGACCCTGTTATTGGATTAGCTATTGAGCCCAAAACTCAAGCTGATATGGATAGATTGGGCGTTTCATTAGCCAAACTAGCTGAAGAAGATCCTACTTTTAAAGTACATACTGATGAAGAAACAGGACAAAATATTATCTCAGGAATGGGCGAGCTTCACCTTGAGATTATTGTTGACCGTTTACGTAGGGAATTTAAAGTAGAAATTAACCAAGGTGCCCCACAGGTTGCCTATAAAGAAACCATTACACAGCCTGTTACCCATCGTGAGGTGTACAAAAAACAAACAGGTGGTCGTGGTAAATTTGCCGATATACAATTTGAAATACTTCCTCCTACGGCTGAAACCAAAGGTTTGGAATTTATTAACGAGATAGTGGGTGGAGCAATTCCAAAAGAATATATACCTTCAGTACAAAAAGGATTTGCATCAGCAATGTCTAATGGAGTTCTTGCAGGTTATCCTGTTGAGAATATCAGAGTACGTTTGTTTGATGGTTCATTCCACGCAGTTGACTCGGATTCAATGTCGTTTGAATTGTGTGCACGTCTTGCCTTTAAAGAAGCATGTAAAAAAGCATCTCCAGTATTGTTAGAGCCTATCATGAAAATTGAAGTACTAACACCTGAAGAAAATATGGGTGATGTAATTGGTGACTTGAACAAACGTCGTGGCCAACTAGAAGGTATGGACTCACGTGCAGGTTCGCAAGTAGTGAAAGCTAAAGTGCCATTGGGCGAAATGTTTGGTTATGTAACTCAGTTGCGTACTATCACTTCGGGTCGTGCCTCATCAACTATGGAATTCGATCATTATGCAGATGCTCCTCGCAATATTGCTGACGAAGTACTTGCTAAAATAAATGGTAAAAAAAGCAGCTAACTAATAATTAAAGAATAAACAACAACATGGTTTCACAAAAAATCAGAATAAAACTCAAATCATTCGACTACAACTTGGTTGACAAGTCTGCAGAGAAGATTGTGAAAACGGTTAAGTCTACCGGTGCAATAGTTAGTGGTCCTATACCATTACCAACCGATAAGAAAATATTTACCGTTTTACGCTCCCCTCACGTTAACAAGAAGGCTCGTGAACAGTTCCAACAATGCTCGTACAAGCGTTTATTGGATATCTACAGTTCTACTTCTAAAACTGTGGATGCATTGATGAAATTAGAATTGCCCAGTGGGGTTGATGTAGAAATTAAAGTTTGATAATTAGCATACGACAATGTCAGGAATAATAGGAAAAAAAATAGGCATGACCAGTGTTATTACCCCAGAAGGTAAGAAACATGCTTGCACGGTAATACAGGCCGGACCCTGTGTAGTAACACAGGTAAAAACTGTTGAGAGCGATGGCTATGCAGCTATTCAATTAGGATTTGGTGAAGCCAAAGTTAAAAATGCGGGCAAACCCATGATTGGTCATTTTGCAAAAGCTAAAACCACTCCAAAATCAAAAGTTGCTGAATTTCATTTCGACCAAGCAATGAGTTTGGGCGATGCAGTTACCGTAGACTTATTTGAAGAGGGTGACTTTGTTGATGCTATTGCTAACACAAAAGGAAAAGGATTCCAAGGTGTTGTAAAACGTCACGGATTTGCGGGTGTAGGTGGTTCAACTCACGGACAACATAACCGTCTTCGTGCTCCCGGTTCATTAGGTGCATCTTCGTTCCCTTCAAGGGTATTCAAAGGTATGCGTATGGCTGGTCGTATGGGAGGTACCCGTGTTAAAATGATGAACTTAGCTGTTCTTAAAATAAACAAAGAAAATAACCTATTGGTAATTAAAGGTGCGGTACCAGGTGCCAATGGTTCATATATTTTAATAGAAAAATAACATGGAACTTAGTATATATAACATAAGCGGTTCTGAAACCGGACGCAAAGCCAAACTAGATTCAACAGTATTTGGTACAACACCCAATGAGCATGTAATGTGGCTTGATGTTAAACAAATTTTGGCTAACAAAAGACAAGGAACACATAGCTCAAGAGAACGTTCGCAGATGTCAGGTTCAACCAGAAAATTGAAACGCCAAAAAGGTACCGGTGGTGCCCGTGCAGGTTCTATCAAATCGGGAACTATAGTAGGTGGTGCTAGGATTTTTGGTCCACACCCACGTGACTATCATTTTAAATTGAATAAAAAAGTAAAGACACTTGCCCGTAAATCGGCGTTGTCAAGCAAAGCTAAAGAAAACAGTATCACAGTGATTGAGCAATTCGCTTTCGATGTTCCTAAAACAAAGAGTTTCACTGAAATGATTGCAAACTTGAATTTAACTGACAAAAAATTCTTATTTGTTACCGATGACTATAATAAGAATATATATCTATCAGGCAGAAATCTTGCAAAAGGTAAAATTTTGGCAGCTGGTGATATCAATACCTATGATTTGTTGAACTGTCAAACTTTGATTTTGATGGAAAACTCACTACCTAAAATTGAAGAACTTTTAAAGTAAGAAGAAGATGAATATATTAATTAAACCACTGGTAACAGAAAAAATGCAGAAGATTACTGATAAGCTTCATAAATATGGCTTTATCGTAACCCGTGATGCAAGCAAAGACCAGATTGCCAAAGCTATCACTACTATGTATGCAGTGGAAGTAGAAGCTGTGAACACAATGGTATATAATGGTAAACGCAAATCGCGTAATACCAAACAAGGACTTGTTCACGGTAAAAAAGCAGCATTTAAAAAGGCCATCATCACCCTGAAAGATGGACAAGAAATAGATTTTTACGCTAACATATAATTACAGTAATGGCAGTTAGAAGATATAACCCAATAACACCCGGAACTAGGTTTAAAGTAGCTCTTAAATTTGAAGAGCTTACAGCCAGTAAACCGGAGAAATCGTTGGTAGTTGACCTGAAAAAATCAGGTGGACGTAACGAT
Source organism: Flavobacteriaceae bacterium (assembly GCA_025363675.1). Lineage (GTDB taxonomy): Bacteria > Bacteroidota > Bacteroidia > UKL13-3 > UKL13-3 > CANJUD01. The sequence goes on from JANYDJ010000124.1 coordinate 8,635, forward strand.
TCAGGTAAAATGACCATGCGTCAAATAGGCGGTGGTCACAAAAGAAGATACCGTATTATTGATTTCAAACGCGAAAGACATGGAGAGAAAGCAGTTGTAAACACAGTTGAATACGATCCAAACCGTTCATGTTTTATCTCATTAGTTACTTATACTGATGGTGAAAAACGCTATATCATTGCCCCTGCCGGAATTAAAGTAGGACAAACCGTAACGAGTGGCCCTGGTTCAACTCCTGATATTGGCAATGCTTTGCCACTTTCTGAAGTACCATTGGGATCGGTTGTTCATAATGTAGAATTAAGACCTGGCCAAGGTGGTATTATGGCTCGTGGTGCTGGCGGGTATGCACAATTACTTGCCCGCGACGGACGCTATGCTACCATGAAAATGCCTTCAGGCGAAACCCGTATGATTTTGGTTACTTGTTTAGCCACAATCGGTTCGGTATCTAACTCAGACCATAACCAGCAACGCAGCGGTAAAGCTGGTCGTACACGTTGGTTGGGACGTCGCCCTCGTACAAGACCAGTAGCGATGAACCCAGTGGATCACCCAATGGGTGGTGGCGAAGGCCGTGCTTCTGGTGGACATCCTCGTTCACGCAAAGGATTGCTTGCTAAAGGTTACAAAACACGTGACAAAAAGAAAGCTTCAAATCAATATATCATAGACCGTCGTAAAAAATAATATAATAAAACACTATGCCACGTTCACTTAAAAAAGGACCATTCGTTGACATCAAACTTGAAAAGAAAGTGATGGCTTTGATTGAATCAAAAAAGAAATCGGTAATTAAAACTTGGTCACGCCGTACCATGATAACTCCAGACTTTGTAGGGCAAACATTTGCTGTACATAATGGAAATAAATTTATACCTGTGTATGTAACTGAAAATATGGTGGGACACAAACTGGGAGAATTCTCTCCAACCCGCTCATTCAAATCTCATCCAGAAAAGAAAAACTAATTAGAAAATGGAAGCTGTAGCAATATTAAATAACTGCCCCACATCACCTCGTAAAATGAGACTGATTGTAGATATGATTAGGGGCGAAAAGGTAGAGAGGGCTTTAAATACCCTTAAGTTTAACAACAGGCAGATATATGCCAACTATGTTGAGAAACTATTAAAATCTGCCATATCAAACTGGGAGCAAAAAAATCCTGGTAACCGCGTAGAAGAAAGCGAATTATTTGTAAAAACAGTATATGTAGATGGTGGTACCATGGCTAAACGCATGAGGCCAGCACCACAAGGACGTGGATACCGTATCCGCAAACGTTCGAACCATATTACTTTGATAGTTGATAGCAAAGTAGCTACAAGCAATGATGCAGTAGTAGAAGAAACAACCGAAACAATAACCGAAAATAATAATTAATACATGGGACAAAAAGTTAACCCCGTAGGCTTTAGGCTTGGAATCATCAAAGGTTGGGACTCTAATTGGTTTGGTGGCCGCAATGCTGCTGAAAAGTTGCTCGAAGACGAGAAAATTAGAAATTATTTGAAAGCTCGTATAGCGAAAGGTGGCATTGCCCGCATCGTTATCGAACGTACTTTGAAACGTATTATTATTACTGTTCACACCAGTCGCCCAGGTATTGTTATCGGGAAAGGTGGTGCTGAAGTAGATAAGATTAAAGAAGAAATTAAAAAATTGACCAAGAAGGACATTCAAATAAATATATTTGAAATCAAACGTCCTGAGTTGGATGCCAAATTGGTAGCCGATTCTATTGCTCAACAATTAGAAGCACGTGTTTCTTTTAAAAGAGCCGTGAAAATGTCAATCTCATCAACCATGCGTATGGGTGCTGAAGGCATCAAAGTAATGGTATCTGGCCGTTTAGGTGGTGCAGAGATTGCCCGTAGCGAACAATACAAAGAAGGACGTACACCATTGCACACTTTTCGTGCTGATATTGACTATGCACTAAGCGAAGCACTAACAGTATATGGTAAAATAGGTGTGAAAGTATGGATATGCCGTGGCGAAGTGCTAGGCAAACGTGACCTTAGCCCAAATATCGGCATGACCAGCAGCAATCGTGGTGGCGATAACCGTGGCGGCGATAACCGTGGCGGTGGCGATCGCAGAGACCGTCGTGGCGGTGGCGGAGGTGGTGGCGAACGCAGAGAGCGTCGTGGCCCAAGCGGTGGCGGTGACCGCAGAGGCGGTGGCGGCAGATAATTAAGAGAGACAAAGGATTTATAGACGAAAGACTATAGACTTATTGCATAGCATTATATATAAAGGCTGCTCGAAAGGGTGGCCTTTTTTTGTTATGAATTTATTGGTAGCCTCAGTGGGCTGAAGCTTAAAGTTACCATTATAAAAGTCACTACTCGTTTTTATAGAGATGGTTCCGAAGGCTGGAAATTGGGTCACATGTTTTTTAACGGGAGCAGTCATATTAGGCAAACATTTTTTCAAGCCTAATTAGTCAGCCCTCAAATAATAGTATAATATTTGACTACCTAGGTTTTCCACTATATAATGGGTATAAAAATCTGCAAGAAATGATGTAGAACTCATAAAAATCTTGCAGATTTGTGTATGCTAGCAAAACAGAAATCAACATCCCAGATTGGTTTTTTCACAAGATTTGAAGACCAGTTAAAC
>JANYDJ010000145.1 GCA_025363675.1 Flavobacteriaceae bacterium
ATTTTCCTTTACTTCCTTGCAAACCGCTTCCATCTCAGCACGCAAATTATTCATCTGCTGCTTATGGTCCACACTTTCTTCTGACAGGGCATTAAACTTTTTTCTGATATTTAGAATTTTCAATTCCAAATTTCTGCTTAAAAATAAGTCAGTTCCCAGGTCTAACATACGGCGTGTAGCCCTTGCTAAGTCAGGGTCTTGGGTTAGTTGCCAAAGCTCGTCCAGTCGTTTGTTTAAAAATTGCTCTTCCATTGCTACAAATTAATCTGTTCTTTTGTGAAATATCTAATTTTATTTTGTAGAGACGCAGCAAATTAAAAAAAGTCACATTTTCATTATTATACCGTGAAACCAAGTATTGTATATAAGTATCTTACCGCTTTGTCAGCTGGATTTGTTGCCGCATGGCTTGCGTTGCAGGTTGAAAAAATATTTGACTTTGTGGATGCCGATGGCAATTATTATTTGATGTTTCTGCATAATTATTTTATGATTTCACTGGTAGAAGAGTTTTCAAAATTCTTTTTTGTGATTCTATTTTTTTTGGTGGTGAAAGAACGAAGTAAATTATTATACTTTGCATTAGCGATAGGACTAGGTTTTTCAATTTTTGAAGAAGGGAATTATATTATACAAGGCAATTATTTCGATCAAAGACTGTTTATACCTTTCTTCCTCCATATTTTTTTAACTATGATACAAATGTATATACTCACCAAAATACAATTCGATAGTATTAATAAATATTTTTATTTGAATACGGCATGGATATTCACCTGGATTTTGCATGGGTTCTACGATATGGCGATTACGTTGGCGATAAGCTGGGCATGGATTTCGATATATAGTATGATAGCCTTATTTTCGCTGTATATATGGTTTAAAAAGCCCAAACTAAATTTGCTTTCCGATTATAACAAAGCAGACAATGAAGAAGATGATTTTGGTTTTTTTAAGTAGTTTAGTTGTCAGTCTGAGTCTTATCGAAGACCGACAGCTAAACTAATTACTACTCCTATTCACCCTTCGATAATCCCGAGAGCTATCGGGACAAGATGACAATATGAAACAAAAACAACTGAAACAATTCCTCGACGAACAAGTATTAAAAATAAATACACCCGGCTTTATTCCTGCCGACCCCATATCTATACCCAAACTTTTCACCAACAAACAAGATATAGAAATTATCGGCTTTTTTGCCGCCATATTAGCTTGGGGACAAAGGGTAACGATATTAAACAACTGCAAAAAACTGATTGAATTATTCGAGAACCAACCTCACGAATTTATTATAAATTCGGTACCCAAAGACTGGCAAAGATTTGAGGGATTTGTGCACCGCACATTTAACAGCAGCGACTTATTATACTTTATCGATTTTTTCCATCAGTATTATAATGAACATGAATCATTGGAGGAATTATTTTTGCAGGGATTGAAAAAGGAAGATAAGAATATGGAACATAGCTTGAACTATTTTAAAGTCAAATTTTTCGAACGAAACATCCATCTGAAACGCACCGAAAAACATATATCTTCGCCGGCACAAAATTCAGCTTGTAAGCGGTTAAATATGTATTTAAGATGGATGGCCAGAAAAGACAATGCAGGCGTAGATTTTGGAATTTGGGAAAATATAGACCCCTCACTCCTCCTCTGTCCGCTAGATGTACACGTAGGCCGAACCGCCCGCCAGCTGGGCATACTCACCCGCCCACAAGATGACTGGAAAGCCGTAATTGAACTAACATCAAACTTAAAAAAATTAGATAAATTTGACCCCGTTAAATATGACTTTGCTTTATATGGGATGGGGATTAGTAAACAGTCGTTAGTCGACTAGTCATTAGTCGTTAGTCACGCAAAATGCATGCGACGAACAAGACTAACAAACGACTACGACTAACGACTAACAGACTAACGACTAACAGACTAACGACTAACAGACTAACGACTAACAGACTAACAGACTAACAGACTAACGACTAACGACTAACAGACTAACGACTAACAGACTAACGACTAACAGACTAACGACTAACAGACTAACGACTAACGACTAACGACTAACAACTAACGACTAACAGACTAACGACTAACAGACTAACGACTAACGACTAACGACTAACAGACTAACGACTAACGACTAACGACTAACAGACTAACGACTAACGACTAACAGTCTAACGACTAACAACTAACAACTAACGACTTAAAAAAAAATGACAATAATAAAATTTGAAGATATTATAGCTTGGCAAAAAGCACAAGATTTTGCGGTTGCAATTTATGCGGCATTTAAAAAGTCGACCGATTGGGATTTCAGAAACCAGATATGCAGGGCAACCGTTTCTATATCTAATAATATAGCAGAGGGATTTGACAGAAGTTCAGATGCAGAGTTCAGACGCTTTTTATATATTTCAACTGCGTCGTGTAGCGAAGTAAAATCAATGTTAATATTGGCAAAAAGACTTGACTATTTAGATGAGACAAAATGTAAAAAACTAATCGAACAATCTGATGAGATATCCAAAATTATTAACGGTCTTATAAAATCTCTATCCCCAAAATAAATATAATTATAATCGTCCCCAACTAATGACTAACGATTCCCGACTAACGACTAACGACTGGCCGACTAACGACTATTGACTAACCACTGACCGACTAACGACTAACAACTAATGAACTACAATAAAAAAAGATCAAAAAAGCAACACCTCGACCTGGGCTTAAGTATACTTCCTGGTTTAGTTGGCGACAGCACAGCGTTACCCCCTTCGCGTAGTTATATATATAATAGCGAATCGTACGATGAGGGAACTATTGAAACGGTTGATCAAATTGCCAATTTGGTTAAAAATCATCCTACTAACAAAGTATTGTGGATTGATATAGAAGGCAAGTGCAGCAAACATTTGGCAGATGAGCTAGGCAAAATATTTAACCTGCACGAGTTGGAAATGGAGGATATGATAAACCTGTATCAAAGGCCCAAGGTAGAGGAGTATAACAATCATTTGTTTATGATATCACGCATGTTGTATTATAATAAAACTACTCAAAACCTCACCAATGAACAGGTTAGTTATTTTGTGTATGAGAATGTATTGCTCACTATACAAGAAGAGGATGAAGACGCCTTTGAACCTGTGAGAGAAAAGCTGCGTAAAAGCAAAACCAATATTAGAAGTGGCAATGCTATGCAGTTGGCTTATTTTTTAATGGATGCTATTGTAGATAATTACTACCCCATGCTGGAGGAAATTGGCGACCGCTTGGACAGCCTTGAATCGCAACTGCTTAAATCGCCAGACAAATCGTTGCTGCCGCAAATTCAGGATATTAAACGAGAAGTGTTTTTTCTTCGCAAAGCTATATGGGCCGAGCGTGACAAAATAAACGAACTCATCCGTTTCGACCACCATTATTTCGATGATAAATTAAAACTTTACCTGCGAGATACGTATGATCATTGTATACAAATAATTGATATTATAGAAAGCCATAAAGAGATATCATACTCATTGGCTGATGTGTATTTAAGCTCGCAGAATATAAAAATGAGCGAGGTAATGAAAGTGCTTACGGTTATTTCCAGCATATTTATTCCCCTCACCTTTATTGCTGGGGTATACGGAATGAACTTTTCTCATATAGACGAAGAGGGCAAAATTGCACCCTATAACATGCCTGAGTTATACCAAGATAATGGGTATATGTTTGTGATGGTCGGTATGTTTATTATTGCTATGGCCGAGGTGATTTATTTTAGGTACAAGAGGTGGATTTAATTTTTATTTTAAATATGTTTGGTATTACCTTTGCAAAGTAAAAAAATAAATTAAAAAAATATGAAAAAAATAACCATCCTTTCCGTTGTTGCCCTTGCACTAATTGGCACAACCTTATTTACCAGTTGTAAAAAAACTGACACCGTAGAACCTACCATTGGATTCCAACCTGATGTTACCACGGCTACCAAAGGCCCAGGTGAAATTGTTACCTTCACGGTAATTCTTGGTTCTGATCCCAATGCCAAACTAGACAAATTAAATATCACCCGCCAGTTTGGATCAACTACAGCAACAAGTTTCGCTTCAGCAAGCTTAACTGGAACTTCCCAGAATTATGCATTTATCGACACTATTCCCTTCGGTATTAATACAATTAAATATAGCTTTACTGTTACTGATAACAAAAGCAAAACCGCTACCAAAGACTTTACTGTAACAGTTACTCAACCTACCACATGGGGATTGATTAACTCAGTTCCAGGTTTTGTAATGGACAATCAGATAACTGCAGGTGGTGGTCAGTTCTATGGCTTTAGTCTCACTACTGCTGCTATTGATATTGCTACTGCTAAACAAAATGCATCTAAAATTGATTTTGTATTTGGTCATCGCAGTGCCCTTAATGGTGGTGCATTTTTAGGAGCTCCAAATTCTGTTGATGCTAAAGTTATATATGACAATACCAGTGCTGATAAACTTTCTACATGGAGTATTTTAAACAAAACTTTGTTCAAATTGACAAACTTAACAGTGGCTCAATTTGCAACATGTAATAATGACTCATTGATTGGTGCTCAAACTTTATTAGGTGTTAACAATGATTCTTATAAAACAGTGAAGGCAAATCAAATTGTAGCTTTCATTACTGCTTCAGGTAAGAAAGGCTTATTAAAAATTAATAGTGTTACTGGTTCTTTTGATACCAATACTCCTGGTCAGTTAAACTTCGATTACAAAGTTCAACAATAAAAAATTATTATATACTTTTCAACAGGCTGCCCCATAAAGGCGGCCTGTTTTATTTAAAAAAATATGCAAAACATAGCAGTATTTACCTCTGGCGGAGATGCCCCTGGAATGAACGCAGCCATAAGGGCGGTAGTTCGCACCACACTATATTATAATGTGGGTGTTAAGGGAATTTTAAACGGTTACGATGGATTGATACATGGTGATATTATTGACATGGATTTTAGGTCGGTGGCCAATATTATACAGCGGGGGGGGACTATTTTAAAAACGAGCAGAAGTGAAGAATTTAGAACACCAGAAGGACGGGCAAAAGCTGCGAAGTTTGTGAAAGAACACCAGATAGAGGGACTGATAGCCATTGGTGGTAATGGTACTTTTACGGGTGCTGAAATATTTTGCAAAGAGACAGGCATTACCGTAATGGGTGTGCCCGGCACTATCGACAATGATTTATATGGAACCGATTATACCATAGGTTTCGATACTGCCATTAATACCGCTATTGATGCCATTGATAAAATTCGCGATACCGCCGATTCGCATAATCGTGTATTTTTGGTGGAGGTAATGGGCCGGCATGCAGGTTTTATTGCCTTGGAGGTGGGCATTGGCGGAGGGGCAGAAGCTATATTAATACCCGAGGAAGAAACCAATATCGATGACCTGATTAATTTTTTCTCGAAAGAAAAACGGAAACAAAAATCATTCTCTATCATAGTAGTGGCAGAAGGTGATGATGCAGGCGGAGCATTCGATATCGCCAAAAAAATGAAGGCCGCTATTCCCGGTTTCGACCCTCGAGTTTCGGTACTGGGGCATATACAACGTGGTGGCAAACCTAGTGCTTACGATAGATTACTTGGCTCGCGACTTGGCAGTGGTGCGGTGGTAGAATTATTAGAAGGAGAAACAAATAAAATGGTGGGTATTGTTAGTAACGAACTTGTACTCACATCATTTGCCGAAGCCATTGGGAAAAGTAAACAAGTTGACAAAAATTTATTAAAGCTTGCAAGCATCTTGGCATAATATTATATACATTTACACGTTATATATAAATATATTTGATTATGAAAAACATATTTAAAATTGCTGTTCTTATAGCAACAACTGTGGCCATGAGTTTTAAAACACTCAATCCCCCTGAACAAGTTACCTTTTACCAAGGAACCTGGAAAGATTTATTCACCAAAGCCGAAGCGGAAAAAAAACCCGTAATGGTATATATGACTGCCACTTGGTGTGGGCTGTGTGAATTTACCGAAGACTCTGTTTTCAGCGTCGACTCAGCCTATAATTTGTTGAACGAAAAATTTATATGTTATAAAGTTGATGAAAAATCGAAAGAAGCTAAAAAGATAAGAGCCGATTACCCAATAGAAGGCTACCCCTGCTATTATTATTTCGACACCAAAGGCAAATTATTACGCCAAACCAATGGTTTCATGTTCGCCAATGAACTACAAAAAGATGCGGGCAAAGCATTGAAGAAATTTAACAGGGGGTTTTAGTATCAAGTAGCAATGGGTAACGTATAATAAGTTTAATCAATTACAATCATTCTTGGTTATTATTGTAGGGTGATTACTCAATCTAGCATACATTTTCTGTATCAGGTTTTATATGATTTTAAGCAAAGGCTTAGGTATTGTTCTGTAATTAGTATCATACTTTTGTTAATGCCAAATAATTGTTTTTGGGCAAAAACAAATTTTCAAGAAATACCTTTTGAACCCAATGGAAATCATCCACCCCATTTCAGCTTATTACTTATTGGAAACGCAAACCAGATTACTGATTTTTTCACCGCAAAGAACACAAAGTAAAAACGCAAAGCTCGCAAAGACTATGATAGCGTCCTTTGCGTAAACCCTTTCGACCCTTGCGGTAAATTTTTTCACCGCAAAGAACACAAAGTAAAA
>JANYDJ010000176.1 GCA_025363675.1 Flavobacteriaceae bacterium
GAATGATTGCTCCCCACTGAAGTATTGGTAGTAACTATTTTCAGACCACTGCTCAACAACACTCTCGTCACTCAGGTTGCGGAGCTGTTTTAAAACAAGCAGTGAGACCATTAGCCTGATGGGCTTAGCCGGCTTGCCCTGGGTAAGGCTATAATGCTTTTTCAGTGCATCATCAAAGTCCTGCCAACGTACTTTATTGGCAAGAATAAAAAGGGGATGTTTCTGGTTTAACTGGTCTTCGAATCTTGTGAAAAAACCAATCTGGGTTGTTGATTTCTGTTTTGCTAGCATACACAAATCTGCAAGATTTTTATCAGTTCTACATCATTTCTTGCAGATTTTTATACCCATTATATAGTGGAAAACTTAGGTGGTCAATTATCATACTATTATTTGAGGGCTGACTAATTATTCATCATATAAAAAAAAGGGCGATATGAAATAATCATACCGCCATTATATATTTCTATTGGCAAAAATAAATTGCCTATATCAATTCTTCACAAATCTATGCCCTTGTAATACTTCTCCCGCAGCACCATATATAGCTATATGATATACACCGGCTGGTAAATGGGCCACATCAACACCTATCATATTTTGTCCGTTAGTTCCTTGTTCCATTATTATAGTTCCGGTCATATTTGTTATTCTCACTTTGCTTGAAGTAGTAGCAAAACCGCCCAATAATATATTGAGGTGGTTACTGGTTGGGTTAGGGAATACTTGTGCGGGCGTGTTGTTGCTATAGCTGCCTCCTTTATTCTCTAATGCTATCTGACCTAACATGCGTGTTGAACCATTAGCTTGCGTAACCCAAAGTTGATAATAGCTAATTCCCAAGTAGGGTGTGGTATGAGAGAGTTCGTATGATACCGATTCGCCATTTGCAATTGCGGCCTGCACCCCAATTGTATTTGTATGATAGATATCATTGCCCTGTTTTATTTGATATATACTATTTTGATCTTCGTTAGCAGCTACCCAATTAATAATAGCTGTACCATTTTGCATATATCCAGATAGGTTTACCAACTCCACAGGCAACGGACTAGCATCGCTACTAAAGCTCCAAGTAGAAAAATGGGTAACAGGATATTTGGGGTCATTCTTAATGGTATTGGTGCTGGTATTTACTACTACGCGTCCGCCCAAATCGGCCCAACTTCCATTGGTATAAGGATCGGCGTGGGTATATATACGAAGGTTGCCTTCTGTAATTCCATTTAGCTCACCATCCCTATATGAGAATATAACTTGTGCCGATAGTCCAGTATTGGTAGTAGGGGTAATAGTAAAATATCTTTTTATTCCCTGGTTGCCATTAAAAGCTCCCGCGTTGCCACTGCTAATGGGTGAACCTGTAATGCGTGTTACAGTATAGTTATTGCTCGATTGTGTAGATTCGGTAATACTAACCCCAATGCCACCAAAAGTATTGGTGGTATTTTGCAGTACGGTTCTGCTGGTAAGTATCCTGCCCACCACATTAGAACTATTATTTTCGGTAACCGTAGCACTGCTGCCCAGAATAATTCCACTGGTGCTGCTGGTATCGGTATTTAACAAACCCGAAGTACAAGTTAGTGAAGAAGTAATAGTTTGTGCATTGCCAGTTGGCAGGGTAACACTTACACCATTAATAGTTAACGATGATAAAACACCAGTGCCAATAAGTTTTTGAGCCGATGAGCCTGACATGGTAACAGAGCCAATAAGGGTATCAGTATTTGTGAAAGTATCTGTTACATTTATTGCGGAGCCCAAGGTAACACTTCTAGAACCTGTTACGCTTAGTTTAGCTATACTGCCCGTAAAGGTGCTGCTAGGAACACTAATAGCACTTGAGTTTACAAACATTATCTTGCCCGATGAGGCATCAATATTTCCGGAGGTACGTGTTACAGTTCCGGTGTCGGTTAATATATTGCTGCCCACACTTAGTGTTCCTCCATTAAGGGTAATAGTTGATGATACATTTAATGAAGAATTTAGTGTGGTATTTTTATTTACGATAAGTTTGTTGCAACCAGTACGGGGTATTTTTACACCCGAAGTTCCGGCATTTGGGTTCACGCTTGAGTTGGCATTCCATATACCATTCGATGAAGTAACGGCATATACTGAATTGCCAGTGCTATCTAAAAATTCCACTCTTCTAATTCCATTGCTTAAATTGGTATTGGGTATTAATGTTCCCCAAGCACTTGATACCGCATCTACATTGCTTATATAAAAAGAGGCATAGCCGCTCGAACCTGTGGGTGCAGTATTGCCATCACTTTCTATATAACAGCTTGATATAGGTCTGCCCGTTCCATTTTCATTGTCATATACCATCACCATGTTTTTAGCTGAGGCATGCGATACTCCATATAATCCACTTCCATCAATCGATGTTTGTGTGGTTTTAAGATCGAGTACAACTATTGAGTCCGGAGTTCTTAAATAAGCTTGTGCAGAAGTTCCACCATTGCCGTTATTCAGTATCACATTCATGTATACTTTATTGCCAGGAACAAATCGAGTAGCATTGGCAGTAGGTTCTGTTATAAACCATCCGGTATAGCTTCCCACCGCATTTGAAGTAAAGGTGCCATAATTTCCAGCACTACTTAATGATGCAGCAGTACTGCGGGTGAAACCATTGTTGCTATCAACCAATATCAAATTTCCAGCCCCACTGCTCGTAGCTCCATCGCTGGCTATTACCACTTGGTTTATATAGCGGTAGGTAGCGTAAGGGGTAAGGCTATCTATTCTAACGCGGTATACATAAGGTACACGGTTGCCATTGTTGCCTCCGCTGGTAGCACCTTGCATATATTGTGGTAAATATATTTCGGTCAATACGGGTTGCTTGTAGGGCGATGAGGTAACATCGGTGGTTCCTGTGGTCCAAGCGGTATCCCATCTGGTAAATATTTTGAAAGAATAAGTAGTGCCATTAGTAAGCCCAGTTATTATTTGGGGCGAAGTGCTACCTTTATATACTACAAATCCATTTCCTATAGAAGTGCCACTGCTATATGCAAGATTTGCGGTATAGCTACTGCCATTGTTTGCAGCAGGGGCAGCAGTATTTGCTGCAGGTGCAGCCACAATCATCACTTCGTTAAAACAACCTGCGGGGTTGGTCCAGCTAACAGAAATTTGGCCTGTGGTTCCATTCCCCAATGCCGCCGCCGCCGTAGCATTTACGGGTGTTATTGCTACAAAAGTAAGAGAGCCTCCTGCGGTATAGCCCGAGCCACTTGGTGTGCCACTAACAAAGGTGAGACTGGTAGATGAAATCGCACTTACATTAATTGTGTTTCCGGCAGTAGCAGCACAAGGCACATCGGTAGTAATATATAAATAAGCAGTGCCTATTGAAAAACTTTGAGACAAACTGCCAAAGGATTTGCTTCCTGTTCCCAATGAAGTAGTAAGGGTTGATATATTGGTAGCAGTACCTGTACTGAATGTGGTGCTGGTGGAGTACCAAAGTTTTAAATTGGTAATATCGGTCGATGTATAAGTGCCGGCGGTGGTAGCAGCTACTGTGTTGAGTGTGGCCGAAGTGGTTGCAACGGTCACATCTATTCTGTATAATACATTATTTGTTGTGTTTTGTGTAATGTTGCTACTACCAATCGTTCCATTGGCTAGGGAAATAGTTGGCAGGGCAGTAGTAATAGTTTGTGCCCCCCCCTGCGAAATACTGCCTGACTGGCTAGATAAGGTAAAGGTGAAAGTGGGGTTTGAGTCAGCATATAAAGTGTTGCCGGTTGTAGCATTAGATTGCACAGTGGCTGTAATCCAAAAATACCCAGAAGTACCCACATCAATTACAGTAGTAAGCGAGCTAAAAGTAACCGTGCTGCCCGATGTAACACCAGATTGTGTGGTACCTATTTGCGAGGCACTTCCAAAAGTATTTGAAGAAGAATTATACCAGAGTTTTAAGTTGGTGATGTCTGAAGCACTTGTATAAGTACCGTTCGTTTTACAAGCTAATGAAGTAAGGGATGCGTATGATGATGAAGTTGCTACCTGAAAATTAGATATGGCTTGGTCAGTCGTGCCTTGATATATAGTGCCCGCAGAAATTTGTGAAGGAGCTGATTTGGTAATAGATGGGGTGGTAGTAGATTTTACAACTACATTATCTATTGAGAAACTTGGCCTGTTGCCAGAACCGCTCACATCCTTAATAATCCAACGGAGTTGCACCGCAGTTTGGTTTTCGCATGCAGTGGGCAAAGTAATTGTAATTGTGCTGCTATTCGATGCTGAAGTTCCACTGTTAATAGTTGAACTGACATTATTTTTATATCCGGAATTTAATACATCTGTAAATGAACCCGAAGTACCCACCCGATATTGCAAGGCAAATGAGTCTATTCTACCACTGCTTATTTGTGATTGTGTTGCAGCATCCCAGGTAACTGAAATATTGGTTAAACTAGTAGTTTTAACTGACAAACAAATTGCACGAATATTACTGCTTGAGCTTAATATACCCATTTTCCCATTCATATCATACACACCTGCTGTGGTAGTAGCATTGGTGCCACCAGCGAGTGCTTGGTCACCATTTGATGCAGCAGTAGCATACGTTGTACCCAAACTTCCAGATATTGTCCAGCCCTGCCATCCAGCGGGATAGGAAGTGATAGAACCTGTAAAACTTGAGAAGTTTTGTGAATAAGGCAGTGACTGTGCAGTCGGGTTGGTACCTGTTTGTGCAAATGCGTATTGTTGGCACAAAGTACAAAATAGCAAAAGGATAATTGATTCTTTGAACCGATTAAGTATTAAGTTTTTCATTTTATATAAGTTTATAAGTGATATATTTATTTTGGGGGCACGAATTTAGCCAATAAAAGATTAAATGTATGTTAAGTTAAAGAGAATTATTAATCGTGCATGGGCCAAAATTAATAAACTGCCAATAATATTTAGTGAGAAGTATTGAATTGACAATGGTGCAAAAAAGAGAGTAGAGGGGTTTTACACCTCATACCATACCAACTGCCCCTGCCTCAACACATTTTGTAATGTGCCCGCCACACCCTTTGTTTGTAGTATCAATATCGACTATGAATCGTTACCTAATCAATTCTGCAAACCCTGCTTCCCATTTTCTGCAAATAGAAGTAATTATAGATGCACTCACTCCAGGTTTGCC
>JANYDJ010000178.1 GCA_025363675.1 Flavobacteriaceae bacterium
CACTAGACGAAGGTAAAAAACTTGGTGGAGCTGTAGCTAAACCAATTCTTTCGCCATTGTATCTCAATACTATTCAATCTGCATTTTATGAAGGCGTAATTAATGAAGCAGAGTTTTGCAGAAGACTAAATATCAAAGCAGATAAGATTGATAAATATTTGAAATGAGAGCGATAATAGATACATCTTCGCTCGTTATATTTGTTCGGTATTATCTACCATTTGATAAAGGTGATAAGTTGAAAAAACTCTTTGAAAAAAAATTTAAATTAGGAGAGATTATTATATTGGATAAAGTTTTTGAAGAGTCGAAATTTGTAGCTAAAGGGATTGTACTAAAAGAACTAAAATTCCTTGAAGACAAAACAAAGCATATAAAAACAGATATAATTCTTCCGGAACAAAAATTTTTCAATATCCTCGAAAATCAACTTTGTTATGGTGTTCAGAAAAAGAAATTAACTTCCACTGAATTTGAGGTAAAAAAAGAAGAATTTTTAGATACGGCTGATGCGAAACTTATTCTGTACTGCGAGAAAGATAAAAAATCATTAGAACTAGACAAGCCCATTTTAGTAACAGAAGAAACTGGAACTGCCAATGACAGCAAACTCTTCAAAAAACTACCTGATATTTGCAATATATTAAATATTGAACACTGTAATCTTCCAATATTATTGAAGGAGCATTTCAAAATTAACTTGAGTGAGTATTTGAAGTAATAAACCAGTAACTTATCTATTTTTTTAAGTGAGAAATAAATCTAATGACTTTTACTTTGATGTTTTAGGTGTAAATCGTCATTCAACAAAAGATGAAATTAAACAAGCTTATAGAAACCTAATAAAGAAATGGCACCCAGACAAATTTTCAAACAAAGAAGTTGCAATTCCTGAAGCAACGGAGAAAAGTAAACTTATAATTGAAGCGTATAATGTTCTCAAGAATTATGAACCGACTAAACTAAAAAGTCCAAATGTATATCCCACAACTGAAAAACCAAAAAAGAAAAAAAACAATGTCAGACATGATATTATAAAGACAAGAGTTAGGTCATCTAATATACATTCTATAGGTTACGATAGTGTAAATAAAATTTTACAAGTTGAGTTTTTGAATGGTGGAGTATATGAGTATTATGATGTTCCAGAAATTATCTTTAAAGAGTTCATGAAAGCTGAATCAAAGGGAAAATACGCAAACAGAAATATCTTTTTCAGTTATCGTTATGCAAATGTTTGATATTAAAAAACCATTAATATATATAATACATGAAACTATTTGAATCATATTTTAAGAGACAAAAATTCAAAAACATCGTCGCTAAAGTAAATGAATATATCTATTCAGAGCGATTTGAAATGAAGAATATACTACAAGCTATTACTACAAATTTTCGAGATGATGAATTGTTCCGTGCGTATGTTGCTATTGAAGTTGCAACAAAATTAACGGAACCTCTTTCAAAACAAGATGTAATTTACGCATTAGAAGTAATCGCATCTACAGAACATTTTTCATATGATAGTGACCATTTTAAGAAACTTTTGTTGAAACATAAAACTAATGCTGAAAACAATTGGAAAGAAAAAGCTGAATTTATCATGAATGGTAAGCAAAAAAGGAAGAAAGATAAGTATTCATATGAAGGTGCTATATATGACTTAGAAAAAACAAAGAAATCTCCAGTTCAACTAAAGAAAGAGAGAAATGGAAAAGGCTTTCTGGAAATATAAGAGAATCAGAACAAAAAATAAAAGATATTGAAAAAGACTATAAAGATGCTATTAAAAAAATACAAGAAGATGATGAAAAAGCATCTACAGTATTAGCAGAGGCAGCACTTCAGAGAATAATTGCTGAAGTAAAAGAAGAACAAAAATTAAATGGTAAAAAATCTGAAGAACAAATTCTAAAAGAACGAGAAGAGATTATGAAAGATATTAAGGCAAAACTAAGAAAAATCAGAGACAAAAATAATAACGACGAAAAAAACTAATATATAGATATTGAAACTTTTAACTAATGAAATTTTCTTTAATTATCTTCACCCTCCTCACCACCCACCTCCTCCACGCAAACGATGGTGCCCACTACGCCAGCGGCAATCAATTAATACCTATTACAGAAACGGATATTACCCTACCGTGCAATAAAATATAGATTCGCTAAACTTGACAATTGCACTTTTTTTGCTATCTTTGTTCTGTTAAAATTAAATGAAACAACGTATTTAGATTTAGTACATTATGGAGACGAATAAAAAAGAAAAATCATTCGACGCAGTTAAGTTCATGCGTGAACAACGCGACAAATTAAGTTTAAAGTTATCAAAGATGACTAAGGCAGAAATTATCGAATATTTCAGAAAAAGGAAGATGGAAACATCTGTAAAACCTAGTGCTTAGAGCTATAGTAGCAGAATAGAGATACGTTTCTTAGTTTGCATTGTCTATATACTATTGTCTTTAATCTATATATTACATTTGCCCCATGAACGATGATTTATATTAAAAGTTAATTTCTAAAAATGGAAACTGACAACATAAATACTTTAGAGGAAAATAAAAAATCTGGAAATAAACTGCATATATATTATGCAAGTTTTACACTTATCATCTCTATTATATTATATTTTGTAATTTTACGCAGTAGCGATGATGGGCATAGTGGTGGCCAAGGTCCATTATCCGCCTTAGATGGTATCGTAACATTCGTTTTCCTCGTGGTGGCTTCCATATTTCTTATTATTCAATTAGTCCTCTTTTTCATAATAAAAAAAGAACAGCAAATTTCTCTTCTAAATTTTTTCATCACACTTCCACTAGGTGTGGCAATATTATGGTGCCTTAAAATAGTAGAAGTGCCAAATAAGTACAATGCGGCCCTATTTATCGCCTTTGCTATATCAAATCTTGCCGTATATTGGGCAAGTAAATACAAGCAGTATAAACTTATATATGTTTCATTTGCTCTCGTAATTATAACTTTGCTTGCTGCCCCCTATTTATATTATAAAACAAAAAATGATAACAAATGGTGGGACACGGATACTGAAATATATGCACCTAACGGTCAGAAAATTTTGCAGGCTGATGCTAAAAAAGACGGCATTTATTATGGCAGTGTTACAGAATGGGAGCCTGATGGAAAATTGAAAAGCTATATTAGATATCCCAATGGTTCAAACAACTCGTGTGATAGTGTTGCTGTTTTTAAAAATAATGAATTAAGTGAAACAAGGTATATGTTTGACAGTGCGGGCCACAGATTCATGCGGGAAAACTTGTACAGTCATGAACCTTACCAAGGTTTTGTCTTATATAGTACCACACTTATTGACTTAACTGCCAACGATGTTTATCTAACAGAATGGTACCCCGATACAAAAACTTTAAAAACTCAAATATACGATTTTGATAGTATTGGGACTAGATATCACAGAGAGGTACATTATAAAAAAAATTGTGCGGTGGCAAGAATATCGACTGAAGAAATACAATAATATAGGGACAACGCGTCGTTCCTCGCAATGACGCTGTGGCCATTGTCGTACTTGATACCTTATACTATATACTTTATACCAAATACTTTTATACTACTTTTGCTCCATGGAAAACGACTCCCCAAAACCCTCACGCCGCATACGGTACAAAGGCACGCACCCAAAGGCTTTTAAAGAAAAGTATAAGGAACTGCAGCCCGAACAGTATGGAAATGATATAGAAAATATATTAAAACAAGGTCGCACGCCGGCAGGAATGCACCGCAGTATTTGTGTGGATGAGATTATGGAATTTCTGAATATAAAACCCGGACAAACGGGCTTGGATGCCACACTGGGTTATGGCGGACATAGTTTGGAAATGCTGAAAAGATTGGTTCCCAATGGGCGTTTGTTTGCCATTGATGTGGACCCAATAGAATTACCCCGCACCAAAGAACGTTTAGAAAATTTGGGTTATGGAGCCGAGAATTTAATTATCAAGAAAATGAATTTTTCGGAGATGGATCAAATTATATATGAAAGTGGTCCGCTCGATTTTGTACTTGCCGATTTGGGTGTATCGTCCATGCAAATAGATAATCCAGAACGGGGCTTCTCGTTTAAAACCGAAGGCCCGCTTGACTTGCGGCTCAATCCCAAAAGTGGAAAATCGGCTTCGGCATTTTTAAAAACTATAACACAACTAGAACTAAAAGATATATTATTTGAAAATTCAGACGAGCCTTATGCAGAAGAAATTTCCCGAACTATTATATTATATATATCACGCGGAATTGAAATTAAAACTACTACACAACTAAAAAATATTATAACAGAAGCTCTCGAATTTTTGCCTGCACAAACACGAAATGAAACAATCAAAAAATCATGTCAGCGTTGTTTTCAAGCATTGCGTATCGAAGTAAATAATGAGTTCGGTGTATTAAATAAATTCCTCGACAAACTCCCCAATGTACTAGCCCCCGGCGGACGTGTAGCTATCCTCACTTTCCACAGTGGCGAAGACCGCCGTGTAAAAAAAAGTTTCCAGAGTTTATATAATGTAGGTATTTTTAAAGAGATTGCATCGGAGCCTATTCGTCCCTCGGCACAGGAGTGTAATGATAACCCGCGGGCGAAATCGGCGAAATTGAGATGGGCGATAAGAGCAGTGTGAGTGTGAGGAGGGAGTGTGGAGATCGTCATTGCGAGGAGTCTCGTTTGCAGAACGAGACGACGAAGCAATCTCCGATGAAACGTGCTTCTCCTGAGATTGCTTCGTCACCCATACACACAAACCAACCCGTCGTTTCTCGCAATGACGGTTTATAATACTAAAAAAATATGGAAGAAGTAAAAATAAGACTTTATAATAAACTTGACAAAGAGCAATGTTTGTTAGCTTTTAAAAGTAATGTTCCCAAGTTTTTTACTATTGAAGAAATTGACGAATTTGATTCTTTTTTGGATAAGCTTCACGAGATTGAAGAAGATAAAAATAGGATAATAAAGACATACTTTTTTGTGATAGAATTAAATAACAACATAATTGGTTGTGGTGGTTTTGGCGACAAAGACAATAAGCAAATTATTTCTTTAGCTTGGGGTTTAATTCAT
>JANYDJ010000224.1 GCA_025363675.1 Flavobacteriaceae bacterium
CAACAGTTCTGACGCAAACAGCGACTGAATTGTAATCGTTCCTAATGAATGTGATCGTATTCGGCGTTGTTGTCGTTGTGGAGATTTTGAACTTTGTGATTCATGCACAACTTCCATAATTGCATACCGTCCTCATGGTGCTACAGGAAGTCTACAGATAGGTGTGCATAAAGGAACCGTTTATATTCCTCATAAATTATATAATGAATTTGATTCAATAAATAAAATTTTTCATGGGCATTACCATCGTTTTATGACTGAAGAATTAGATTTTGACGAGCCTAATAATCTATGGCCTACCTGGGATGAATGGGAAAAAGTATATAAATTAACAGGGAAAATTACACGTATCAAATATCAAGATTTTGCACACTTAGTTTTTCATTTGAATAAAGCTGAGCTTATTGATTCTTCTTATCTGACTCATGAAAAAATCATGAATTCAAGTAAATAAAAATATAGTACTAGTAGTATTGTTTAACACTAATTTTGCACTATGAACATTTCGTCAATCCTCCAACAACTACAAATCAACGAACTCAACCTCTCCTCCTCCACAGGATTAAAATGGTTTGGAAATAACAATACCGAAACAAAAGATATATTTTCCCCGGTTGACGGAAAGAAAATTGCCACGGTAAAAATGGCTGGTGAAGAAGAATACAAACATATAATAACCGAAAACCAGAAAGCGTTTGTATACTGGCGTAGTGTGCCTGCTCCTAAGCGTGGTGAGATTGTGAGACAGTATGGAAATATATTGCGTGAGTATAAAGAACCACTTGGCAAATTGGTTTCATACGAAATGGGAAAACTATTACAAGAAGGTTTGGGCGAAGTGCAAGAGATGATAGATATCTGCGATTTTGCAGTCGGCCTTTCTCGTCAGTTATATGGATTGACGATGCATAGCGAACGCCCGAATCATCGCATGTATGAGCAATGGCATCCGCTGGGTGCTGTGGGTATTATATCTGCATTTAATTTTCCTGTGGCTGTGTGGGCATGGAATGCCATGCTTGCAGCGGTTTGTGGCGATGTATGTATATGGAAGCCGAGTGAAAAAACTCCGCTAACAGCTATTGCATGTCAGCATTTATTACAAAAAGTATTGACAGAAAATAATATTCCTGAAGGTGTTTTCAATTTAATTATTGGCGATTATAGAATCGGCGAATTAATGAGCAATGATGAAAATATTCCTTTAGTTTCCGCAACAGGTTCTACCCGCATGGGCAAAAAAGTAGGTGCCACCGTGGGTGCCCGACTTGGAAAAAGTTTATTAGAATTGGGCGGCAACAATGCTATTATAGTATCAGAACATGCCGATTTGGAAATGGCACTGCGTGCTATACTGTTTGGTGCTGTAGGTACTTGCGGTCAGCGTTGCACCACTACACGCAGATTGATTATACACGAAAGTATATATGATACGCTTGTTGCAAAAATATTAAATGCTTATAAACATATAAAGATTGGCAACCCACTACAAGATGGAATTTTGGTTGGGCCACTCATTGACAAAGATGCCGTAACAGCTTTTACCAATGCCGTTGCTCGTGCAAAAGAACTTGGCGGAAATATATTATGTGGTGGAACTATTATAGAAAATATGGAATCAGGTTGTTATGTAAATCCATGTATTATAGAAGCGAAAAACGAGTGGGATATTGTACAGCACGAAACTTTTGCTCCTATATTATATATTATGAAGTATAATACAATAGACGAAGCTATAGCCATGCAGAATGGCGTACGCCAAGGCTTGAGCAGTTCTATCTTCTCCCAAAACATTTTAGAAACCGAAAAATTCCTAACCACCGCCGGCTCCGATTGTGGAATCGCCAATGTAAATATCGGCACCAGCGGAGCAGAAATTGGCGGTGCATTCGGCGGCGAAAAAGAAACCGGTGGAGGACGTGAAAGTGGCAGCGATGCCTGGAAAGCTTATATGAGAAGACAAACAAATACGATTAACTATGGAACTGAGTTGCCGTTGGCACAGGGGATAAAATTCGACGTATAAATTTAGTCTGAGTTACTACTGTCAGTCTGAGTTTATCGAAGACGATGTTTGAAAGAAACTGTTTATATTTTGTATACATTACAACATCTTGTTTGTCGCCCTTCGATAAACTCAGGATGACAAACACTACCCCATCAATTCCTTCGCAGCAGCAAGCGTCTTATCACTATAATTCTCTCCTCCTAGCATGTGAGCCAACTCTTGCAAACGTTGCTTTTTATCAAGCTGTTCTAATTTTGTTATAGTATTTTTCGTCCCTACTTCCTTATATACTTTATAATGATTCTCGGCACGGGCAGCAATTTGTGGAAGGTGGGTGATGGCTATTAACTGATGGTTATTAGAAAGTGTGTGCATCAGTTTGCCAATTTGTATAGCAGTTTCGCCAGATATTCCTGTGTCAATTTCATCGAATATCATAGTGGGTAATTGTGTTTTGCCTGCTATATATGTTTTGATGCAGAGCATAAGTCGCCCAAGTTCGCCGCCTGATGCAGTTTTGCTTACGGGTAGAAAACCTGAACCTTTGTTGGCTGCAAATAAAAAGGCGACTGCATCTATTCCATATTTATCGGGTTCTGTTAATGGCAATAATTCTATTTTAAATATCGCATTTTGCAAACCTGCTTGTTTCATCAGCTCGTTAATGCCTTTCTCAGCTTGGGTTGCAGCTTTCTTTCTGCGGTCGGATAATTTTGCAGCTTGGGTATTTAATGTATGATATAGTTGCTCAATTTCTTTTTGCAATACTATAATATCTTTTCCTAAAGATTCTATATCATTGTTCTTTCCATTAAGTTCACTTTGTATATATAATAATTCTTCGGTGGTTTTTGCACGATGTTTATTTAATAAGTGATTTATCAAATCCAAACGTTCTTTCAAAATCTGCTGCTGTTGCGGGTCTGCTTGGGTTTTCTCGGCAGTGGTTTCTATATCATTGGCAATATCATCCAACTCAATTTGTACCGATTTAAGTCTATTATGCAACTCCTCAAAACTCTGATTATATTTTGAAAGCTGTAATGTTTTTTGCAGCACTTCTTTCAGCATATCTATAATATTATAGTCTGCTTGTTTTAATAAGTTGGTGATGTTGAAACTTTCTTCTATAATATTTCCCGCATGTTCTAGCACGTTCAAATCCTGCTCCAGATGTGTCTCTTCGCCCGATTTAATTTTGGCTTCAGCAAATTCATTCAATAAAAACTGAATATAATCTTGTTCGCTTTTAATTGTATTTTCTTTATTTACCAATTCTGCTAATTTCTTTTCAGCAGATTTTATTGTATGATAGTTCTGTGTATATTCTGCAAACAAATTTCCATTATCAGCAGCGGCATCCAAGGTTTCCATCTGGAATTTGTTTTGATTCAGTTCCAAGGTTTCATGCTGCGAAACCATATCAATTAAATAAGAACCAATCTCTTTAAGCACCGAAATATTTACAGGCGTATCATTAATAAATGCCCTCGATTTCCCTTGGTTATTAATTTCCCTTCTCAATATACAAGTTGCATCAAAATCCAATTCGTTAGCATCGAATATATATTGCATATTTTGAGCAACAGTAAACTGTGCTTCTATAATACATTTATCGCTGTTTTTATTAATAACTGAAGTATCTGCACGTTCGCCCAATACCAAGCTCAATGCACCAAGTACTATGGATTTTCCTGAACCTGTCTCTCCGGTTATAATATTAAATCCGCCTCCAAAATTGATTTGGATTTCGTCAATCAGTGCGTAGTTTTTTATGTAGATGGAGTTGAGCAAAGTGTTATATTTTAATTTTTAAAGTCTTTGGTTATTTGTTAATTTTTTTGTGTATGTATTTATTTTAGTGGTTAATTTTTTTGTCGCGTTAGAGATGTTTTCAACCTTATTATTAAAAATGCCCGTATCAATAATAGCTTTGCATAATATTTCTATAACTGGAACTGAAACGCTATTTCCTACTAATTTCATCCACCTTGCTCTCTTTTCAGGTAATATGTAGTCTTTAGGAAAACCTTGGATTAAGCAGGCTTCTTGTTTCGTTATTCTGCGGTAATTCTCTTTTTTGTAAATCTTGTTGATGAATAGTTTTCTATGCTCTTTTTCATTTTTTGCATTAATCATTTTTGTTGTTACATAGTCGTTGGTGTCGCTTGCAACAAGTGTTGGAAAGATGTTAGAGGTTGGTAAAAAAATTCTATTTACTCCATATAGTCCTGTGCTGATTTTAGTGTTTTTAAAATCATATCTCAGTTCGTTTGAAATGATGATTTCCTTTTCAATTAATGATGGTAAAGTTTTAGAAAATGAGATTTTTTTTACTTTAAGTTCTCTGTTCATTTTTAGCTTGTCAACTATCAATAAGTCGCCATCACAATTGTCAATGATTATTTTTTCTTCTTCTGATAAATTTACAAGTTTGTTTCTATTTATTACAAATGAGTAATTCTCTTTTTTAAATATTTTCAACTCAACTAATTCATCCAGTTCGTTTTCATTGATTGAATTGTCTAAGTCTTGAAAATGCTTAACAGACAATGGATTTCCGTCTAAATTTCCGTATGCACTTTTCCGTCTATTTTTGAGTAACATATAGCAAATTTTTTTCTGTCTTTCGGTAGTTTCAATAATGTCCCAAGAGTGGATTGTTGAATGTCCGTTTCGTAAATCATTGAAAAGAAAATAATCGTTCAATCCATTACTGGTTGATAAACTCATACTTTTCTGAGCAATGATTTCTCCAAATAAATCTTTTGGCATTTCGCTTTCTATTTCAATAATTTTTTCATTGAAGTCAGATAAAATATCTGCCAATTTTATTTTTTTGTCAAGCGGTTTGGGTAGTTTGAATTTGTCGGCAAATTCTTTGTTTTTAAAGCCTACTATGTATATTCTAATTCTATTCTGTGGAACTCCATAATCGAAAGAATTTAAAACATAGTATTTTGCAAAATAGCCTGCTTCCCTTATTCTCTCTATAATGTAAGTTAATGCTTTTTTGTTTCTTGGGTCAACCAAACCTTTTACGTTTTCAAAAATAAAAGCATCTGGCTTTGATTGATTTAATAAAAATATAGTGTCGTTCCAAAGTTGCCCTCTGTCATCGTCAAAGCCTAAATTTCGTCCCGCAATTGACCAACTTTGACAAGGAACACCTGCTGTTAAAAGATTATGTTTGGGTAGTTCTTTTATTTGGGTAATGTCACCTAAATTTTTCTCAATTGGTTCACTTGAATTATTGCAATAAGTATTAATTGCGTCTTTGCTTATTTCGCTAAAATGCAAACATTTTCCACCATTCTTTTCAAGTGCCATTCTGAAACCACCAATCCCAGAAAACAAATCTATAAATGTAAATTTTGAGTTTTCCATTTTGACTACTTTAGTAATGTTTGATCAAAATTCTTAGGCGGCTCAATTTCTAAAAACTCACGGTAAATTCTTTCTTTATATTCTTTTCCTAATTTGTTTACTTCTGTAATAAAAGTTTTATAAGTGCCCTCGCCTCCTATTAAATCCCAAAATTCGTTGCCAATTAAAACAGATTGGTCTTGGTGCATATTGAACCATCGCATTGGGAAAGTCCATTTGTAATCTTCCTTTTTCCCATAAGGATTGTATACAAGTGCATAAAAAGCATGGTCGACTTGTTTTGGCTTCATTGCCAATAATTTCAGCATTTTTTCTTTGCTTACTTTAGTTTGGTCGCTATTCGGAAGAGGTGCTTTTAATTCAAAAGCATATTTTGTATTTGTTTCTTCGTTATGTATAAATATATCACAGGTAACACTAACAGGAATTGGATCGCCACCCCCTTTTTTGATATATTCAAGTTCTTTAGTCCAATCAGGTTTAACTTTTTCATGTCCTTTGTCACTATGTTCAAGTTTATTTAAAACTTCTTGTATCCTTCGCAAACTTTCACTTCCTACAACACCATTAACGCTATGCCCCATTGAGCAATGACCGTGATTCTCATTGGCTACAACTTGAGCTAACTTTTCCCAAACTCCACCAAAAGGTGTAACAAATCGTCTTTCAAAATGTGAACCTTTAAATATTTCATCAGGAACTAATGCAGAGTATAATGGTTTGGATGAATGGTGTTTTTCTTTTATAAATGGGTCGTTTACGAGAACATTATTCATTACCCTGTCCATCATAGTAGAAACTACGTTCTTTATTGCTTCTCTAACTCGTTTTTTCTTACTCATATTTAATCAATATATTATATACTAAGCTACACAGGTTTACTTGTGCATATTTTATTTAACAACCTTATACATCATCTTAAAAACTACCCAAGAGAAAAACAACAAAACAACACCAGTCACAATCGGCAACATACCGCTGTAAGTCGCTAGGTAGCCCGCTAAAATACCGGGTATGGCCATGCCCAATGATTGTATACTTTGATTAATTCCAAATATTTCGCCCTGCGATTTTGCATCGGCTTGTTGTGATATGAGTGCATTAATATTGGGTGTAGAAAACCCTTGTGCAAGTGCGATAAATGGAACTGCTAAAAACAACTGATAATCGTTACCCGGACTTGGCAATATTTGGCAGAATATCCCTGCGGCCATTACCAATAATGATATATTTAATATTTTATGCGGTGCTACTTTTCCTGAGAATCTACGAACAATGAAACCTTGTCCTACCGCACTGCATATACCGATAAAGGCGAAGAAGTCTCCTACATCTTCAATTCCCCACTCAAATTTTCTCATTACATACGGACTAAAAAACTGGGTGTAGAAATTAAATCCCAAGATTAATAAAAATGATACAATCATCAGTATTCGCAGGTTCGGCATTTGGAAAGCTTTATATATATTTTTAAATCCAGTGGCTAAAGAAACGGAAGTGTTTTTTCTTCCCAATAATGTTTCTCTAAACATATATACTACAAATAATATATTAAGCGTAGTTAATAATGCAGCGAACCAAAAGGGCATAGATAAATTAGAAACGTGCAAACCTGTAAGATCGTTAAACCAATTTGCAAACTCAGGTTTTGAAAATTTGCCACCGATATAAGGTCCCAATATAAAACCCAAACCAAAAGCCATACCTATCAGTCCGAAATTTTTGGCTCTGGATTTTTGATCGCTCACATCGGAAATACTCGACATGATAATTGCAATATTTCCACCTGTAAATCCATCCAACATACGCGATGCAAATAATATATATATATCTTGTTCTGCAATTCCAATAGCAAAAACTACATAACCGAGCAACGTCCCTATTAATGATATAATAAGAATAGGCTTTCGTCCGAAACGATCGCTGAGTGCACCTAGGATGGGTGCTCCGAAAAATTGGGCAATTGGATAACTGGCCAATAGGAAACCGAGTATAATATATTTCTCGTCTATACCAATGCCCGAGAGCAAACTATTTTTATGGTGGAAATCCAAAATTAAATCGGGAATAATCGGGATAATAATACCTAATCCCACTAAGTCAATAAAGACCGTGAGGAAAACGGGTAATAATATCGATCTTGGTTTTTTGTCACTCATAAAAATATTTTAACTTTAATTTGCAAAGTTGCTCCAATATTCACCTAATTTGTGTGCTTATGAAAATTTTGTTGAAAAATCCCACCATAGTCAATGAAGGCCGCAGCCTTGTTGCCGATGTGCTGTTGAAAGATGGTTTAATAGATCGTATAGATGCCGCAGGTATCAGTGCCGACCAAGCAGAAAGGGTCATAGACTGCACCAGTTTGCATCTTATTCCCGGCCTTATCGATGACCAAGTACATTTCCGTGAACCTGGCCTAACGCACAAAGCCAATATCGCTACCGAAAGCAGGGCTGCAGTAGCGGGTGGCGTTACCAGTTTTATGGAAATGCCCAATACCAATCCGCCTGCACTTACACAGGAATTGCTGGAAGAAAAATATCAGATTGCCAAAAATTGTTCTCCAGCCAACTATTCATTTTTTATGGGAACAGGTTTGCACAATTATGATGAGTTGATGCGTACCGATCCGAAAAATGTGTGCGGAATAAAAATTTTTATGGGTTCCTCAACGGGTGATATGCTGGTGGACGATGCCTCAACATTAGAAAAAATATTCGCCAATACTCCTTGCCTTATCGCCACGCATTGTGAAGACGACAAGTTGATAAAAGAAACGCAAGAGAAGTTTGTTCTGGAGTTCGGAGAAAATCTTTCAGTAGAAAACCACCCACTTATTAGAAG
>JANYDJ010000219.1 GCA_025363675.1 Flavobacteriaceae bacterium
GGAAAGACGTTGTTCCTTTAGACACACCACACGCAATGACAACAGAAATTCAAAATATGCCAGTTCCAGACCCTCAAAACACAATTGAATAATATGGAACTGACAACGACATATAAGCCAACGCATTTGTTGGCACATTTGTATTTTTTTTCAACGCAAAATCCCAACAAAAAAAATGCAAAAGAGCCTGCAAGCAACCGCACAAGGACACTGCAAACATTGGGCAGACGAGCCACGACCGAAAGAACACCAGCTTGTAACATATAAGGATTAAACGAAGCATTTTAAAAAAAAGGTGCGATTTATCCTGTGTTGACTGACCCTTTGGGAGCCAATCGTCGTGAAATTTTGTATACTATGGGGATTTAAAATTGCAACTAGCTTTTTGGAGAAGGTAACTATAACTTACAATTATATATTTCTTGGGTGAGATATATTATAGAGGGCGAGTTTTTATGAGAATATATACTTTGGGTGGTTCTATATTGTATATATATCTTTATGTTCTTGCAGCTTTTTACTTTTTAGACAATACTGTGGCCGTTCGCCTTTTTAGGGCAACTATTATATAATTAATTTGCCTTTTTTTTTAGTTGGTTTATTAATGCCAATGGTGGTGCATTGGTCTCAAAAAATGAAGCTCCAACGTAAACTAGGACTGTAGGCAAAACTTTTTAAGATTTCAAAATTCCAAGCAGTTCCGCTTTCAATGTATTAAGCTTTTCTACAGTGAGGGGCTTCGATATAAAATCTTTCACTATGGGGAAGTGGTTTGCTTTAGCAATATCGTGCGGATTTATGGATGAAGTGAGAATAAATACCCGACAGTCATATATAATAAATGGTGGAAAGTTATTTAGTTTTTTCAGAAACTCCCATCCATCCATCAAAGGCATATCGATATCCAGAAATATAACATGTGGGAACTGGGAGGGATTGTTGTTCCATAAATTTAGCAGTTCGTTAATGGCGATAGAGCCATCATTGTAGCAAGATACATTATCGAAAAATTTTGTAATATACATAATTTTCCGATTGATGAGGTTAAACATGGGCTCATCGTCAATAAAAAAAACACTATTAATATACTGCATACTATGATATATTATTTTTAGGAATACACACTTTAAAAGTAGTGCCTTTGTTTACTTCGCTCATTACTTCAATACTGCCGCCAAGCGATTCTGTTTGTGCCTTTACTAGGTTAAGTCCAATGCCTCTGCCTTCAATATCATTGCCATGGAATCTTTTATACAGTACAAATATTTTGTCTTTATGTTTTTCAAGATCAATTCCGCTGCCGTTGTCCTTTACGGTAAGGTATATAAATTTATCGTCTTCCGTGGTTTCAAGGTGCACTTCTAAAGGTACATAATATTGTCTGTATTTAATAGCGTTGCTTAACAGATTGAGCATAATACTATATATATAACTTTTTACTGTGGTAATTCCTTTTGCTTTAAAATTATGGGTGATAGCTGCTTTGCTTTCTTCAATCTGAATTTGCAGCACTTGTTCAATAGATTGCAGCTCTTTTTCAAAAGTAACATAATCACTTTGTTTGTTTCCAGCATCTCGCATGGAGATTATAGTATTCATATCTTTCACTACATTGTCCAAATTATTTACTTCTTCTTCCACACATTCTAGCAAACCCTTACCATTAATTTGTTGGTTGGGATCTATTTTATATAAAGATGCAAGACCCTGTATTTTTGCAATAGGCGATCGCAGATTATGTGATACAATATAAGAAAATTGATGCAAATCTTTATTTTTATTTTGCAACATTTCCACCATATCAAGTGTTTCTTTTACCGATTTTTTTAATTCGGTTACATTGCGTGAGAAGCAGGCAGTACCTACCACTGCCTCATCTTTTCGTATGGGATAAAAAGAAATTTCCGACCAAAACTCTTCAGGGAAATCTACATATTCTATTTCTGTAAAAGCTTCTCCTGCCAAAGCACGTTGGTAAAATATTTTAAAACGATTTATCTGTTCTTGGTTAAAACCATTACCAGGCACTTTGTTTCCTTTTGCGATGGTATTGCCTGACATTTGAGAAACAGTTTTGTCGAATGCATTATTAGAAGTAACCAATTTTAAATCTTGGTCTACACTCCACATCAAATCGTTGGTGTTATTGATGAGTGAAGACAGATTGTTTCTTTCGAATTCAATTTTATCTCTGTACGATAATCGAAATCGTATATACAACCACAGGATAGTAAATAATAACAATCCTATGAATAACAAGAGAGTGAATTCTAAGGTACTTAAATCAATATTTAATAGATGATGGTACATAAGTTTATTTTTTTTTGCTGATATAATAGCACCAGTTTAACAATATAAATAAGCAGGTCTTTTCTTTTTAGGCCTTGCATGTTTCTTTAATACAATTAGCTCAGCAGAAATAAATACTTTATTTTTACTTTTGGCACTAAACCTAGCATCATTAAAAGCTGTGTTTGCAGAAGCTTCTTTGCATGGGCTCACCACCACGGGATACATGCTGCATGCTGCCTCGCTCGATTTTTGATTCACACATTTTGGATGCAAGATTAACAATGTGATACATACATTGTAGATCATTATTTTAATTACTTGTTTCATTTTGTATTTTTATTGGTGATACAAAATTGCAGCTAATACCACTATTAATAATTGATTGTCGTCACTATATAAAAGTGATATTTATCATAGGGGATATTTTATATTTTAGTCGCATGTAAAAAAAAATATTTATCCGGATATTTAAAAAAATAAAACCCCGCCGCTACGAAACAATTTAAAAATATAAAATATAAAAAAAGCCCCCTAATAAAGGAGGCCATTTTATCTAACCATGAAAAAAATTATAATCAAATCAATCAATCAATCTCGTTTTATGTTTTACCTTGCCATTGCACCCATAACGGGTGCAATGCTGTCGGTCTATATTTTTGTGGTGGTGGGGTATTGTCTCGCCACCTACTTTGTATTAGTCTTTTATAAATTTGGATACATGCGACAGTCCATTCGATCCTGTGATATACATCAAATACATTCCTGTAATTTGATTTTCCATATTTATTTGTAATATATTATTTCCTACCACTCCGGTACCTGTTTGGGTGCTCACCACCCTGCCACCATTGTCAGTAATAGTAAGTATATAAACACTGTTCTCGGTAAAGGTGAAGGATACTTCTGCCAAGTTACTCACCGGGTTGGGATATATTTTAACACTGCTTACCAGTGCGGCTTTTTTCGATTCAGATTTAATTACCTGGGTGTATTTACTTACGCCGTCTGCACCCATTTGTTTTATTCTATAGTAGGAGATTACAGAAATAGCTTGTTTGTGTATATATAAATATTCACCCGTATTATTTGTATAATCGGTGCCTTTTATATTGCCGATTTCAAAAAACTCTTTTCCATCTGTCGACATTTCAATGGAAAAATTGTTATATACTTGATCGGCAGTGATAGTCCAGTGTATATGAACTTCTTCACTTTGTTGCTCGGCATAAAACACAGCCAAACTGTCTTTCAAAGGTTCGGCAGTTACCAGGTTATAGCCCGATTTAGCCAAGGTTTTTGTTGAGGTGCCTATTATTATTAAAGATATAACAAGCAGTTTAATTAGGTTTTTCATTATAGTATTTATTTAATGTTGTGTTTATATTTTTCTTCGTTGTAATATGATGCAAAGTAACCACCATAATACCCCTCATAAAAATGACATACACCACTGAAGCTATATGATGCTCGTCATACAATACAATAAAAACTAGGGAAAAAAAAGGGCTGTGTGCCTTGGTACTACTACAAAAATACTACGTCATGCTGAATTTATTTCAGCATCTATTAATGTACACAATAAGATGCTGAAATAAATTCAGCATGACGTTCCAGATGTATTATAGAAATTATTTACGCTTTAATATCGCTGCACTAATTACAGTAATAAGCAAACCCACGGGCAGTATTTCTACATAGGTCATTACCGTAAAAAAGAATGGGTTCTTATACATTTCTTTCATGTCGGCCATTTCTTTTATTTGCTTGTTTACATCTTCAGCACTTGCTCAGGCGGCTTTAAGTTTTTGTAGCGAGAGTGCTGCATACTTGTCCATAAAGTCGGGGATAAAAAAGTGATAATCGATGGCCCATGTTATTACATACATGGTAGAGGCAATAAGCGATATATAGAGTCCAATTTTAAAAGCTTTGCCAAAACTTACTATACCATTATTGTATTTATCTCGGTAGTTTTTTATTCCAACAAAAATGAGTGAGAATGCCAAAATCATGGAACCCAATCCATAGATCATTCCATTTTCATAATCTATGTCTTGCCCGCACATGGTCATAGAGACAAGCATAACGCTGGTAACAATTAATCCGGCTATTAATCCGCAAACGAGTATTATTTTTTTCATGTTTTATTTATTTATGGGTGCAAATTAATGGTTTTAATTTGTTTTCGTACTTCATACTTTTGGGTGATTTTTATACAAATTTCACAATCACTATAAAGTATGAAAATGGCTTTAAGGTATAAGATTCAGTCGTTTAGCTTTTTCAATAGCCTGGGTTCTGCGTTTTACTTCTAGTTTCTCAAACAAATTCGACGAATGCGTTTTAATAGTATTGAGCGACACGAAAAGCTTTCCCGCAATTTCCAAGTTACTCATTCCCGCCGACATTAATTCCAGCACTTCCATTTCGCGTTTGCTTAAATTAAGCTCAAACAAAACTGCTTCATTTAGTTCAAAATTGGGCGAAGCATTTATATAAACTTCTTTTTCTACTATTACAGTTTCTATTTTGGGTTTAATAAGTTTCACTGCTAACCATATACCCAACACCGTAAAAATTAAAGCCACAGCACCCATATAAATCTCAATAGCATAATCTATAACAATAAACCGCAGCTCGAGCCATTTGAGCAGAAAAAGTGCCGCTGCTAGTGAGGCTCCATAGAGTATGATGAGTTTATTTTTGGATAGGGAGGTCATGTTGACGCTGTCTAAACGATGTTTTTTTTGATGTATTTGATTAGTTTGATTTGAATTTTTTGTTGTTCAATATTTTAAAAATCAAACTGGTCATTACACATTTAATAATTCTCGAAGTTAGCTCAGAATATTTGTATTGCTCCTTTATCATATATTATTAATCACAAAAATTAAACGAATCAAAAAAATCATTGTTCAGACTATTTATTAGGAGCAAACATACACCCAATAATACAAATAATTTTCAGCAATATAACTCGCTTATATAACTTTTTCTGAACATTATCAATATGAATCTAATCCAATATTATATAAAAGCTAATATGCTTCACTAATATTTACCAAATTGATATAATGTAATGTGCTTTTATTCAGGTTTTATTTTCACAACTTTGTTGTCTCGCAATACAACAAGTTCACTGTTTTTTGCTTTCTTAAATTCTATAAGTTTTTCATATACTTTTTCAAGTCCTTTTAGAATTTTATTTTTTTCTTCTATTTGAATTTCAATTGTTGTCATAGTAATTTTTTAAAATGTTAAACTTCTCTGTGTTTATGATATTTAGCACACAATCCATTTTTTTGTCAGCCACAAGTTCGTGTTTTCCTTCTGAGTTATCAAAAATTAGAGCTCCATCAACTATGGGAAGATATATATCAAACAAATTTTTAATTCCTTTGATATATCTTCTTTCGATAATATCTGGTTCAATGTTGTGCCCGCCTTCTGAAACTCTTATTTTTACACGCTCTTTAGCAAGTTCAATATTTTGAAGCCAAAAGAATAGCAATGTTACTCGGTATTCTTTCTCTTTTGCTTCGATAATTTTGTTTTTATAGCTTCTTGTTGCTAATGTAGTTTCAAATGCAAAGTTTTCTCTTATCGAAAGCAATTCATTTATTCTCTTTAACATTATTCTTCCAGCTTCAAATGAAACTTTTTCGGGTTGAAAAGGAGATAATCCTTTTGCGATTTCATCCGCATTGACAAACTCTTTACAATCCAAAATCTCAGGTAAAATTGTAAACGATGCAGTAGTTTTCCCCGCTCCGTTACAACCTGCGATTATGTAAAGTTTTTTATCATCCATAACCGCAAATTTACGAATTATTCTCGTTAGTTTTTAAAATCAAAGTTCAGACGTGTTATTAGCAACAAACATACACCCAAACTTACTAATCCAAATAATATTAGTTATTTCCTGTTATAAGTGGTAGTAATTTTTGCTGAATATACATAGTCCATGCAGGTGCACACGAATTATAACATTCAATATCGGGAAGCAAGCCAAAGTGGGTAAAACGAAGTTGCGTTTTGTCTCCATTTTTCGAAATATTAAAAACAATTTTTGTTCCTGTCCATTCATCTTTTTTCTTATCAAGAAAACTAAGTTGGCTATCGGTAACAAGCCAAACTATTTTTTTGAAGGGAACAATCTCAATCAATTTTTGTTTTGAATAATGAACGCCATCGCCGGCACGAAAGGTAAATTCATCATTTAGATTTTCAGTATTTCCCTCTATCTCTTCTGAATAAAAACCCGACCACCAATCTCTAACTTTCCCAATGGCATTAAATACTTCTTCTGCAGATTTTGCAACTTCTATAGTTGTTGTGAAATTTTCGTTGTTCATCATTGCTTTGCTTTATTATCTAATATAGTTTGTAATTTATTGAGTTTGCTAACCCAGAATTTATCAAAGTAGTTAATAAACTTCTGCAACTCATCAAAGCCATCTTGCTTTAATATACAATGCCGCTCTCTCCCAATGTCTTTAATAGTGATAAAACCTCCGTTATATAAAATTTTAATATGTTTGGAAACGGCAGGTCGGCTCATGTCAAAATTTTCTGCAATAGCATTTATAGTCATACTATCTTTTGAGAGCATAGTGAGCATTTGCCTGCGGCTGTGGTCGGCAATTATTTGGAATGCATCAAGCGTTTGTACTGTCATTTTTTGGCACTTTTAAAAGTTCGTACAACCTGTTGCATAATACCGTCCAACCATTGTTGTGGGCAAGAAAATCTTTCAGCAATTCAAAACCATTATGTACCAATAATAATTCAGTGCCGCCTTCAATAGGGGTGAGCGTCCACGATACTTTTGAGGTGAATGGAGTTTTGGTTTTGCTCCAATCATTTTTCCATACATAAGCAAGATGGGTAACGGGTGTTACTTCCAATACTTCGCATATAGTAAAGGTATTGCCACCCGGATTTGTAAAACGAAAATGATGGCCAACCACAGGCTGGAAATCACAAGGCATCAGCCATTGTTCTATAAGTTCTGGTTTTGTTAAATACTCCCACACTTCTTGCGGAGTTTGATTGAAATAATACGTGTGTTTAATTTCTTTTTGCATAATATGTAATTTTAATTTTATGCAAAAAAAGGTAACTTTAAAGTTACATAACAAATTTTTTTGAAAATATTTTTTATTTTACTGTGCAATCAAGAATAACTCACTTAATCATTTCCATTATCCAGATACATGTGATGGTTTTCGTTATAATGTGTTTCGGTTACCTTAAACTTATGGTCTCCTATCACTTTAAACCCAGCTTTGTGGTAAAAATTTACAGCCCTGGTATTTCCAACCCAAGTAAATAACCATATACCCGCTTGATTATATTTTTTCGAGAAATCGATATTGAACTTCATTAATTCATAACCTAGTTTTAAATCGTAAAATTCTTTAAGCAAATATATACGATCGAGTTTGGTTACGTTTTTAGCAGCAATGTTTACATGCTCAGTATTTAATATAATTTTAGAAAAGCCAGCAGGTTCTCCGTTGTAATTAATTATATGATATACATTTTTAGCGTCATTCAGTTCTTCTGTAATTGCTATATCATTATAATTTGTTTCTAAAAACGTTATCATATCTTCCTCTCTACAGCTATCTCTATGAGCTTCCTCAACAGCAATGTATCCAATATGAACAATTGCTTTACAATCTTTTTCTGTGGCTTTGGTAATTGAAATCATAATATAAGTTTTTTTTGATATTTTAGTAGTAAAAGTACTGATGATTTTTAAAGCAATTTTTTATTCACGTTTACAATTTTCAGGTTTAATTGTGTGTTTTACAAAATCTATTTCCAAAGAATAACTCTTTTCATACCTTCTAATTGAAATCTCAACATCTCTATTATACTCATAACCATTATTTTTCTCGTCAATGTTTATAGTAGTTATGTTCCCCATTTCATTATTGTCAATTGTAAAGCATCCTGAAGAGTATCCTTTATCTAAATAATTGGCTATGGAATCAGCTAAATTCTTATATGTTGCATACGCTTTACTCGAGTCTGAAAAATGCATATAAATTGAAACTCTATGCCTATATAGTTTTTCATAGTCTACTTTCCCGTGAGATGCACCTCGGCTAACAAACACTGGTTGTAATAAAATAAAAGTTGAGTCGCAATTGGCTAAACTTTGCTCATTGTTTTCCAATTTGTAACAAGGTGCAAAGGATAATCTTTTGAAGTAAAACATAGAATTACCGGTACCGATAGTGTCAATTTTTCCCGCATACTTGAACTTATAAAATGTACTATTTTCAATCTCTTTTTCAATTTTAGTTTGGCATGAATCAATATTCAATCCAAAAAATAACTTCTTCAATTTGAAATCAATACCAGTTTGTGCATTCGAATTCATGCATAGAAAAAGAGCAATTATAATTGATACTATTTGTAGAATTTGTAGCTTCATTTTCTTATAAGTTTCTGTTTTTTCTACCTCAATTATCGGACAAATTTCTTGATTTGTTCGCACTAATTCAGCGTCTGCGACGTGTTATACATAACATCCTAGGCATCGGACATCAAACTTTCACTTCTTTCCACTTACCCTTTTTAAAATAATACCAAGCAATTAAAGCAATCAAAGTTTCGGCAGCGGGAATGGCTATAAATGCTCCTGTTGATTTTAAATCGAAACCGATGGCTAGCATGTAGGCGAGGGGTATTTGGAAAAGCCAGAAGCACACAAAGTTTATAATAGTTGGGGTTTTGGTATCGCCTGCACCATTTAGTGCTTGGGTCATTACCATAGAAATACCATAAAATATATAACCTGTTCCAATAATTCGTAGCGATTCGGCACCATAAGCAATCACCTCTTCTTCTACACTAAAAAAACCAATAATAGGTCGGGCAAAACATACAAATATAAGTGTGACAAAACTCATAAATATAACATTGTATTTGGTGGCGAGCATCACACTTTGTTCGGCTCGTAATATTTGTTTGGCTCCTAAGTTTTGTCCTACTAAAGTGGCTGCGGCATTGCTTAATCCCCATGCTGGTAATATAAAGAAAACTACATTTCTAATAGCTATTTGATATCCTGCCGATGCAGCTGTGCCACCAGTTTCGGCCACTATTTTGGCTAATACAATCCAACTACCACTGGCCAATATAAATTGAAAAGTGGCGGGCCAACCAATCTTTATAATAGATTTGATAAGGGTATTATCAATAGCAAAATGTTTCATATATATTTTTAAAATCCCACTTCCTTTAAATAAATGATAGCATTGATATAATACGCCCGTGCATCGCCCTATTACGGTGGCTATTGCTGCACCTTTCAATCCAAAGAAATGTATAAAAATGGGGCATAGTATAATATTAATAATACTGGCAATCCATAAACTTTTCATAGCCATAGCAGCATCACCCGCACCACGAAAAATACCATTAATTAAAAACAATAACATAATACCGGCACTGCCACCAAACATAATACGGGTAAATATAGCACCTTGGTCTATTACATCTTGTTTGGCTCCCATCATTCTCAAAATATCTTCGGCAAAAACCACACCTGCTATACTGGTAAATACTATAATAAACATAGCCACTATAAGCGATTGTGCTCCCGCATGTGCCGCAGCTTCCGGATTTTTCTCTCCCATCCGCCTCGATACAATAGCAGTGGCAGCAGTGCTTAGCCCTATGGCAACAGAATATACTATAGTAATAACCGATTCAGTAAGTCCAACAGTTTGTATGGCGTTTTCACCAAGTTTTCCTACAAAAAACATATCTACCAAAGCAAATACACTTTCTAAACTTAATTCCAAAATCATGGGAATTGCCAATAGAAATACTGCTTTTCGTATACTACCTTGTGTATAATCTTGCTGCTCTCCGTTTAATGAAAGGCGTATAGTATTATATATAATTTTAAGTGTTTTGTTTGGCATTAACTGGCTTTTTGCAGCTTTAATCTTTTATGATAATATATATAAGAACACATAACTAAAGCTAAGGGCAATAGCATGCAAACCCAATCAGCAAAGGGGTCGCCAAGGGCAATAAATGATGCGATGGCACATAGTAAATCAAATACCAATCCCGCATAGGCCCATTCTTTCACTCTTGGAAATCCGGGAATTAGTATACCTATTACACCCAATATTTTTGCCCAACCTATTAAAGGGATAAAGTACTTTGGATAGCCCATGTGGGTAGATACAATTTTTATTGCTTCGGGGTCGTTCATAATGTCAGGGATTGA
Organism: Flavobacteriaceae bacterium; assembly: GCA_025363675.1. Classification (GTDB taxonomy): domain Bacteria; phylum Bacteroidota; class Bacteroidia; order UKL13-3; family UKL13-3; genus CANJUD01. Next base: position 10,553 of record JANYDJ010000219.1, read on the forward strand.
AGATAACAACATCATGGCTGCGGCCAAACCTGTAAAAATCCAGTATATAATGTTTGTTTTTTTCATAATTATTTTTTTTCTAAAAATTCTTGCAATGATACACCAATAATATGATATTATAAGTTTGCTAAATAATTTTCTAATTTATCTACATTTTGTTTCATGCCTTCATCGGCTTTAAATGCTTTAATTACTCCCTCCTACTTTTATATTATATATACTACGTCATTCTGTCCACCGTGGCGGATATTTCAGCATCTCTAATCTGTGTTCATAGATGCTGAAATAAATTCAGCAAGACGGGGTGGGGTATTGGGGTTATATTTTATTTGTTTTCCTTAGCGGAGTCGAAGGACGATACTAAGGTATCTAGTTTTTCCAAACTCTCGTTCCAGCCTTGTTCCATGCCATCTGCGGCAGCTTGTATACCAGGAGCTAACTTGGTTAATGTAGCATGAAGTGTGAGTTTTGTTTTCCCATTTTCATCGGCTAGTATAATAGTATTTAAACCTTCTAAAGCGGCATTATCGTTTTCATCTATAAATGCACGCGTGGTAAAAACTACTTTATCGAAAGGATTAAGTTCCAGAAAAATTCCTTTGCACCAATGATTGGGAAAACCCATTTGTGGGGCATGCATATTTATTTTCCAATTGCCGCCTTCACGTGCATCCATTTCACAATCGGGATTGGTGAACCCATGCGGTCCCCACCATTCCATCATCATTTCTCTATTGGTAAATGCTTTGTACACAAGTTCCTGTGGTGCATTAAATATGCGTGTTATTCTAACTTCTTTTATAGTTGCTGATTCCATAATATATATATATTATATTTTTTTGTCACTCTGAGTTAATCGAAGAGTTACGCGTTTTCTAAATCTTTGATAATAATTTTGCTCATTCCCATCATGGCTTGCATCGCTCTCTGTGCTTTTGCTTGGTCAGGATTTCCCAATGCTTTCCCCAGTGCTGTGGGAATAATTTGCCACGATAAACCGAATTTATCTTTAAGCCAGCCGCATCTACTTTCTTCGCCGCCTGCGGTTAATTTATCCCAAAAATAATCTACTTCTTCTTGTGTTTCGCAACTTACAAAAAATGAAATTGCTTCGGTAAATTTAAACATTGGGCCAGCATTTAAGACATGGAAATTTTGTCCTTCCAATTGTACTGTGCCCGTAAATAATTTCCCATCAGGTCCATGAGACGCACTGATAATTTTAGAATTTTTAAATATAGAAATATAGATATTCATCGCTTCTTCTGCATTTCCATCGAACCATAAAAATGGGGTAATTTTTTGTTGTGTAATAGTTGACATGTTATATATAATTAATTTGATTCAGTATATTTTTTAAAATTATCTAGTATGGCTTGCCAGCCTGTTTGTTGCAGCTCCAATGGGTTTTCATTTTCTGCTTCAAAAGTTTCTATCACTTTGGTTTCATTGCCATTTCCTATAAAAGAAATATTTACTTTTCTGCCACCTTCAATAGTATAATTTATTTGTTCGTTGTGTTTTACGGTATCATATACACCATTAAAATCAAAACCGAAACTTTGGTCTCTGGCTTCCATACGATATACAAATTTGCCACCTACACGCAAATCGTTTTCAGCAGTAGGAGTGTGCCAATCGTCAGAAGCATTGTTCCAGTTCAATATATGTTCTGGCTTTACCCAAAACTCCCAAACTTTTTCTATAGGTGCACTTACAGTAACCTCTACAGTTATTTTTTCAATTTCCATTGTTATATATTTATTGCTTTTTTAATTTATTGAGTTGATAAAATTTGTGCAAATCCATATCCGGCAAATGCTTCTTTAATCCCCGATGTCTGTTTGCCTAGTGATTCAGCAGCAGCATCGCCATATAGGAAATTAAATATCGTATTATAGTTTGTACTGTGTTTGTGAAGTTGATAAAATGCATTCAATGTTTCAAAATCAAAATCAGTATTTGGTTTACTTTTCGATTGCTGCATCACCGTTTTTTCTTGTATAATATGATCTTCCAAAGTTGTTGGTTTTGCTTTGGTTAACCAATATATAGTTCTATAACAATACTCCCGAGTTCTACTGATGATTTTTTCTTCAGTATATATTTCACTGGTCCAAAAAATGGGGGTACAAAATTTTCTTTGTATCAGTGCATTTAATTTAAACTTGCTATCGTAATCACTGGTATACCTATTGGTCCAGCCACCTTTCAAATCGTCGGATACGCCTGGTACCACTCTGGAAATATCAGTATCGTTTATATATAATATTTCTTCGTTCAGTTCAGCAAGTGTATGCTGTATTAATTGTTCTGCATGGAGTTTTTTTAGCTCATCCATTTTTTCTAATACATGTTCTTTGGCCATTGGGTTATATGCACTTATGGGAACTTCCATATCATTATTTGTATTTCCTATCAGCAGTTTTTTATAGGCATTAAACCTATCCATATTTGCGGGCTGCTGATATAGCTGATACATTTTATACAATATGGGCATTAACTCAAAAGTCATTTTATATAATATATAGTGATACTATTTATTACCCAATGTTTTCAAATGTGCTTCTAGCTGAGCAAAGGTTCCGCCCCATCCTTCATTCATGCTTGGGATACTTTCTACAAAGGTTTTCACTTCATCATCACTTGCATTAATAGCAACACCTGTCATGTGCAAGGTTGTTTTTCCTTCATGCTCGGTAAACTCAATAGTACTCAAAATTTCTACAGGCCAGCCAGCAGCCATCGGGTGACGTGTGTAACCTTCATCGGCATCGGAAAACGAAGCTACAAATTCTAGTTTGGTAGGTTCTATAATTTCTCTATATACAAATTTGCCCCACATCATATTTCCATCGGGAGTTTTCATACTATAATGAAATACACCACCGGGGCGTAAATCTAGTTTAGCGACGCCCACTTCTAAACCAGCGGGTCCCCACCAGTTTTTCAGATGCTCAGCTTCTGTCCATACTTTAAACATTAAACTTCTGGGAGCATTAAATTCCCGTGTTAATTTAAATTCGTGATTTTGGTTTTCCATTTTTTGTATTTTTTGTTTTAGTATTTTTTATTTTTTCTTCAGCAGGTTTGGCTTGTATTTGTGCTAAATAATTGTCGAGTGCATCAAACTTTTCATTCCAAAACTTATGATACTTTTCTACCCAATCAGAAACTTCAATTAGCTTCTCTAGTTTTGCTTCGCAGTATCTTTCCCTACCTTGCTGTTTAATAACAATGAGTCCGCACTCGGTCAATATTTTTATATGTTTTGAAATAGCGGGTCGGCTTACTTCAAACTTTTCTGCTACAGCATTTAAGTTCAACTTTTGAAGAGAAACCATATTGATAATCTCCCTCCTCGTTGGGTCTGCTATAGCTTGAAATACATCTCGTCTCATCATGTTTGTTTTTTGATTATGTAACCAATCGGTTGCAAAACTATGTGAAACCATTTGGTTACGCAAATTTAATTTCAAAAAAAAATTGTCACCTTGAGTCTTATCGAAAGGGTGACAATTTTTTATCGGTTACTAATATCGTCTTCGATAAACTCAGACTGACATTTTCGTTTATTTATTCAGCAGGCAACTGATAATTCACCATCCAGTTGATGCCGAATTTATCAGTAAACATTCCGAACAATGCACCCCAGAATTGTTTTTCCATAGGCATGGTTACGCTTCCGCCAGCAGAAAGTCCGTTGAATAATTGGTGGGCTTGTTCCTCGCTATCGGGAGTAAGTGACAAAGAAAAATTATTTCCTGCCACAAATTTTCCACCCATAGCTTCAATAGAATCGCTGCCCATTAAGTTGTTGCCAGTGCCAATGGGCAAAGCCACATGCATCAGTTTTTTCCATCGGCCTCGCTCATTTGTCCTCCTTGTGGAGTTTCGTTGAAACGTTGGAAAGTGGTAAACTCTCCCCCAAATACGGATTTGTAAAAGTTAAACGCTTCTTCAGTGTTACCGTCAAAATTTAAATAAGAATTGATTGTCATTGTTATATAGTTGTTAGTTGTTAGTCGTCAGTAATTAGTGGCTTACGCCTGATTTGTTTTGATGCAGATAGCTATCAGGAAGAGTTAATTGTTAGTGGGATTTTCTAGTATAGTTTTTAGATTTATTAGACTGGTTCCCATGTCGGTTCCCAGCACTTTTTCAAAGTTTATAAAGAGGCAAACTATATTCATTTGGTTGATAAAATACCATTGCACTTTGGTTTGATTTTCGCCTGCATCTTCTGTAATAAAGTAAGCTGGTGTAATTGCTTTGAAAGGTCTTTCAAATCGAATTTCATAATCTATTCTTTCGCCTATTTGTATTTTTTTAAGCTCCTGCTCACCCGCTCCCGCTCCTTTGTCTTTGCTATCCCAGGCATATATACTACCCACACTACCATCAGTACCCGTGAAAGTTTTTTTCATATTTGGGTCTCTCATTACCCATTTATTATAATAGTCTTGATTTTTTTGAAAAGTAAGGTAATTAAAAACTTCCCTTTTGGGTTTATCAATCACTATTGTTCTGGTAATAGTATATTCTTTTTTGGTGAATATAGCTATAATAAAAGGCAGTGCAATAATGCCTAGGATAATAATTAGTATAGTCATAATATTTTTTTGTGTTTACAAATAAAAGGATTTTTTTTGGAATAAGGAATAAGGGGAGGCTTACGCCGAATGGCCCTTACCCCTTATTCCTTAATCCTTTTTTAACTTCATTTCATTCGTAGCTTCACAATTTTTTTTACCAAAGCCACTGGCAATGGCTTCTCAACTGTAAATTGCAGTGTACCTTTTGATACTTTGTAGGGTTTTAGTTCCTCTTCCATTATATCAAGTATAGCCGAGCCAGGAAAAAAGCTGCAATGTTTTTTAAATGAGGCAAAGTATACCAACATTCCATGATATTTAAATGCGGGCATTCCGTAGCTTATAACTTCTTCGGCGTTGGGTGCCACTTGCAAAATAGTTTTTCGTAATTTCTCAAGCACTTGTTGCACATCTTCGGGAAGTGGAGCTAAATATTCGTCGATGTTTTTGGGTAATGTTGTGTCTGTTTTTTTCATAGGGTATGTATTTAGTGTTTTTGGTTATGTTATATTTTTCTATGTTTATCGGTTTTATAATTTTATAGGAATAGGCGTTTAGTTTGAAAGATATATAATATGTTACAAAAAAACAGAACTTATAGAATGATAGGAGATGCCATTTTTGTTTGCA
>JANYDJ010000221.1 GCA_025363675.1 Flavobacteriaceae bacterium
ACCACCACCACCAACGATTTGAAAGGAGCAGAATATGCAGCAGTATTAAAAAATGTTTTTGCACTAGCAGCAGGTATATATCATGGTTTGGGATATGGAGATAATTTCCATGCTTTTTTTATTACCAATGCTTTAAAAGAAATGAAAAAGTTTGTTTCCAAAGTATCGCCTATGGAGCGAGATATTGAAGATGCGGCTTACTTGGGAGACTTGCTAGCTACGGGTTATAGTAGTTTTAGTAGAAACAGAATGTTTGGAAACTTAATAGGAAAAGGATATACAGTTACTGCGGCAAAAGCAGAAATGAATATGATAGCAGAAGGATATTATGCTACCGGATGTATGTATGAAATTAATAAAATACACCAAGTAGATTTGCCTATTTTAGATGCTGTTTATGAAGTATTATATCAACATGCTGATACGGCAGAAACAATGAAGAAACTTACCGCACGTTTATATTAAATGCAAGTTCATCTCAAACAAACATTTTCGGGACACAAGCAAAGTATTTATGCTCTAGAAACACAGGGAGATGCTTTCTACACGGGCGGAGGAGAGGGCTTTGTAGTAATGTGGGATATGCATAAAGGAGATACGGGCGAAGTAATTGCCCAAACCAATTCTCCCATATATTGTATATGTTTATATGCAGAAAAAAAGTTGATGTTTATTGGTACAGCACATGGTAATATGCATGTGATAGACCAAAACGAAAACAAAGAAATTAATTTTATTGTATTAGAGAATAAAGGAATATTCAATATTAAAATATTCAGTGATAAGTTATATATAACAGGTGGCGATGGCATACTTTATATATTGTCTCTTTTAGATTATCATATTATACAAAAAATACAAATATCAACCAAAAGTTTGCGAGGAATAGATATCCATGAAAACGCTATGGCATTGGGCACAGGCGAGGGTTTTGTGAAAATATGGGATATAGAAAGTGGCCAAATACTGCACCAATTTAAAGAGCAGGAACAGACCGTTTTTGCCATACAATTTTCGCCCGACGGTCGTTATTTATATTGTGGCGGACGCGATGCATTATTGGTGTGTTATGATTTAAAAGAACAGAGAATAATTACTAAAATTCCTGCACATACTTTACATATACATTCTATAGAATCTTCTCCCGATGGAAACCTGTTAGCCACTTCATCTATGGATAAAAGTATTAAAATATGGGACAGAAAAACACTAAATTTGCTTAAGGTAATTGATGCACCCAAGTATGGTTTGCATAAGTCGTCAGTAAACAAAATTAAGTGGGTAGACCAGCAGCAAATATTAAGTGTAAGCGATGATAAAACAGCGGCATTATGGCAAATAGAAAACTAAATATTATACTTATCGTACTCTTGTTCTCAGCCAAATTGCATGGTCAAGATACTAGGGTGATGAATATGGTGAGCGAGAAAGTTAAAAAAGAGCAACCCGCAAAAGTTAAATATACTTCCGCAAAAAAGAATAAAAATCCAGTTCAGCTTTTATTTTCAGGATTGTTTTTGTCTTATAAATATTTGATATCTTCTCAAGATGGAAATCATTGCAATTTCTATCCTACCTGTTCAGAATATGGAATAATGAGCGTGAAAAAACATTTTTTTGTGATAGGGATATTCGACACCTTCGATAGGCTTACCCGCTGCAATGGCAACCACGACGACTATGATTATGATGAAGAAAAAGATTGTTGTATAGATTTACCTTGAGAACTATATATATACTTTTTTTCGTGTTTTGTGTGAAATTTATTTCAGCACAGAACAATATATTCGATGTTTCACATTCACGCAAATATGCAGATTATTTGCAAAGCAAATCTGATTATAAAAACGCGAATACCGAATATCTTTTTTGTCTGCAAACAAATCCCAATAGTGATTCATTAAAAGAACAAATTGCTAGCAACTACCTGCGTTTGATGAAGTATGACGAAGGGTTGAATATATGCAAAACCATTACACCTCAGCATTATTCTAAAACCACCTCTTTGCTTTTTTTAAACCATTGTCGGTTCTCCCACCAATACCAACAAGCCGATTCTTTTATTAAAACTAAATATATATCTAATGCTTTATTGCAAACGGTGTGGAATTTGGAATATAAAATTAACCAGTTAGATTATACGCATTATTATAAATGGTTAAAGCAAAACAAAAATATATATAGTGCTTTGCCCGGTGCAGAAGAGTATTATAGTTCAGTAATGCGGGCACACCCCAAAAGCCCAATAAAAGCTCTGCTGCTCTCTACCCTTATTCCCGGTGCTGGGAAAATATATACCGGATACAGGCACGATGGATTTGTAGCCTTTGCCAGCATTGCCACCTCGGCCTTCCAAGCGTATAGGGGTTTTCATAAAGCAGGAATTAAAAGTATCTATGGTTGGATATATGGCGGTGTGGGCGTAGGATTTTATGTGGGAAATATATACGGTTCGTGGAAATCGGCAAAGAAATATAATTCGGAACAAAAAATATATTATAAGAAAAAAGTTGAAACATTGTCTTTTAATATGCTGTAGTATTTTTGTATTATATACAAAAGCCCAAACCGCCGAGGAAACTTATGCAGCGGGGTGGCAATATATTTTACAAAAACAAACAGATACAGGATTGTCCCTAATTAACCGTGCTGTGTTTTTTAAGCCTGATTTAGAATCGAGTAAAACGTGTTTTGCCTTGGGTGATACTTTATTTTTCCAATCAAAATTTGAATTGGCTGATATATATTATTCCAAAGGCTATGATTTAATTTCTTTAGATAGTTTAGATGATGAAGTGGCCTTTAAAATGGCAGGTTCTGCGTACTTTATACAAAAATACGAAGCCTCATTAAAATATCTAAAGAACTACAAAAACAAACAATCCTACAACTATAACTATTATATGTTTCTCGATTTGTGGGCACTAAAAAATTATGATTCTTGTTTATATTATTTACAAAAAATTACACCAGATTCTATATATTATCATTCAGTAAAAAAGAAACTACGGCATATAGATCATATCTCTCCCCAAAAAGCACTCATCATGAGTTTGTTCCTTCCCGGCCTTGGGCAAGCTTATGCCCACGATTATAAAAACGCAGTAAATTCTTTAGCACTCAATGCGGTATTTGTAAATGCCATCATACTTACTTTTAATCACTACTCGTGGCTTGAAATGGTAATGGGTGTGCTGCCTTGGTGGGAGCGTTATTACCGAGGCGGGGCAGTGCATGCCAAAGAAATTGCACAGAAATATAAAACGGAAAAAGCTAGGAAATTATTGTTGGAAGTGAATGGGTATTTGATGGGGAGATAGCCCGCCCGCCGTCATTGCGAGGAGGCTTCCGACGAAGCAATCTCATGGAGTGTATTCTCGACGAGATTAAATTCCTGAGCATACACTCTCTGGGATTGCCACGTCACCCTATACGCATGGCACACGCTTCGTTCCTCGCAATGACGATAATAAATTATATGGTTTTACTTCAAAAAATCCAAAGCCTTCTGCACATCCTCCGGTGTATCAATCGCCACACTTTGGAAATCGGTTTCGGCTAAATATATAGCATAACCATTATCCAAC
>JANYDJ010000237.1 GCA_025363675.1 Flavobacteriaceae bacterium
GTTACTGTTGAAAATGTTATAAGAAGTGTGAAAATATTCAGAATCCTTGCCGAAAAATATAGAAACAGAAGAAAAAGATTCTCTTTGAGATTAAATCTTATTGCTGGTATATATAATTTTCAATTATGAAAGAGGTCTATTGTTATTTGCAAAAACGATTTATTTTTTTACATCGGCAATTTGTATCGTAATTTGGTTGAGATTCCTTCCCCTGCGAAAATACATTGGAGATCATTTCCCTTTGGTTAAAAACGGTGTTTACATGAATTATGGAATTTAAGAGAGAAGATGAGCGTATTCAAATCGGATTATAACACTTTTAAAACCAACTAATTAAAATAGTAGGTAAAAGCGGCATCACTTTTTTTTAAAAATTTTTTCTCCCCTCTTTTTTAGTTAGTCCTAGCCCCTTATCTTTGCAGCCCCAAAAATTGTAGGGATACCTATTAATTTTGGCTAAATAAAACAACAACGAAATGTTACAACCCAAACGTACCAAATACCGTAAGATGCAGAAAGGCCGTGTGAAAGGGCTTGCCACACGTGGTCATTTAATAGAGTTCGGCTCCTTTGGCCTCAAGTCGCTTGAGCCAGCATGGATAACCGCACGCCAGATTGAAGCAGCCCGTATTGCCGTAACCCGTTTCATGAAACGTGAAGGTAATGTTTGGATTCGCATTTTTCCTGACAAGCCAGTTACCAAGAAACCAGCAGAAGTACGTATGGGTAAGGGTAAAGGAGCTCCAGAGTATTGGGTAGCACCTATTAAGCCAGGTACCATCATTTTTGAAAGCGACGGTGTGCCTTTGGAAATAGCCAAAGAAGCTATGCGACTTGCAGCACAAAAACTTCCCGTAACAACCCGTTTCGTAGTAAAACCCGATTATACAGCAGAGTAATAAATTACTTTTATACAAAATGAAACAGAAAGAAATAGCACAGTTATCTGTCGAAGAGTTAAAAAAGACCCTTACAGAAACCCGTTTGGCTTATACCAAAATGAAATTGAACCACGCTGTGGCCAATTTAGAGGCACCCCACAAAATAAAAGAAACCCGCCGTGCTGTTGCACGCATGATTACCGAAGTTAAAAACCGCAATACCAACGCCCAATAATAATACAGCAATGGAAGAAACAACAAATATAGCCACAAGGAAAGAACGTAAATCAATAATTGGTAAAGTGGTAAGCAACAAAATGGACAAGTCTATTGTGGTTGCTGTCGAGCGTAAATACAAGCATGAAAAGTATGGTAAATTCATTAAGAATACCTCTACATTTATGGCTCATGATGAAAAGAACGAATGCAATATCAGCGATATAGTTAAATTGATGGAAACCCGTCCACTCAGCAAGAATAAACGTTGGAGACTGGTAGAAATAATAGAAAGGGCAAAATAACATGGTACAACAAGAATCGAGATTAAAAGTTGCCGACAATTCAGGAGCCAAAGAAGTTTTGGTTATCCGTGTATTGGGCGGTACACGCAAGCACTATGCTAGTGTGGGTGATAAAATAGTAGTAACCGTAAAAGATGCACTTCCTTCAGGGGGAATTAAAAAAGGTGCCGTTACCAAAGCTGTAGTTGTTCGCACAAAGAAAGAAGTTCGACGTGCAGATGGTTCATACATTCGTTTTGATGATAATTCGTGTGTATTACTGAATGCGCAGGACGAACCCCGTGCCACCCGTATATTTGGCCCAGTAGCACGTGAATTACGTGAAAAACAGTACATGAAAATAGTATCATTAGCACCAGAAGTATTATAATACAATATAAATAGCAATGGCAACAATACACGAAAAACACCGCAAACTTAACGTCAAAAAAGGCGACAAAGTTGTTGTAATAGCGGGCGACGACAAAGGCAAAAAAGGCCGTATTCTGGAAGTATTACGTGAGAAAAATCGCGTATTAGTAGAAGGTGTTGGCGTGGTTAAAAAGCATTTGAAAGCTAACGTTAACAAGCAGTTTCCCAATGGTGGAATCATAGAAAAGGAAATGCCTATCAATATTTCCAATGTAAAAGTAGTTGACAACCAAGGTAATGCAACTCGCATAGGCCGTAAAACTGATGAAGAAGGTAAACTACAACGCTATTCAAAAAAATCAGGTGAGATAATAAAGAACTAATAAGAAGCCATGAGCTACCAACCACGTTTAAAAACAAAATTCCAAGAGTCTATTAAGACCAACCTTAAAGAAAAGTTTGGCTATACCTCTAGTATGCAAATCCCGAAAATTACCAAAATTTGCCTTAACCAGGGGTTAGGTGATGCAGTTGCGGATAAAAAAATAATTGAAAATGCAGTTGCTGAAATGACTAAAATTGCGGGTCAAAAAGCAGTACCTACTAAATCAAAGAAAGATGTATCCAATTTTAAACTTCGTAAAGGTGTTCCTATTGGAGCTCGAGTTACTTTACGAGGTGAAAGAATGTATGAGTTTCTTGATAGGTTGGTATCTGTTTCATTACCCCGTGTTCGAGATTTTCAAGGTTTAAAAACTACCGGTTTCGATGGTCGTGGCAACTATTCATTCGGGATAACTGAGCAAATCATTTTCCCTGAGATTGTGATTGACAAAGTAAGTAAAATTAATGGTATGGACATTACCTTCGTAACCACTGCCACCAGCGACGAAGAGTGCCGTGAACTTTTGAAAGAATTTGGAATACCTTTTAGTAAACAATAAGAAATAATAACAATGGCCAAAGAATCAATTAAAGCCCGTCAACGTAAACGCGAGAAAGTGGTAGCCCAGTATGCCGAAAAAAGAGCCGCTCTTAAAAAAGCCGGTGATTATGAAGGTCTGCAAAAGCTTCCAAGAAATGCTTCTCCTATCAGACTTCATAACAGGTGCAGCTTAACTGGCCGCCCAAAAGGTTATATTAGGGAATACGGCATCTGCCGTAATCAGTTTCGCGACTTAGCACTTGCTGGTCGTTTGCCTGGTGTAACAAAAGCATCCTGGTAAAATAAAAAAAATCACAGAAAGTGCGGGCCAATGCCAGTAACTCTAAACTAAATAAAAAATGACAGATCCAATAGCAGATTATTTGACACGATTGAGAAACTCAATCAAAGCAAATCAAAGGATAGTGGAAATTCCCGCATCCAATTTAAAGAAAGAAATGACTAGGGTATTGTTCGAAAAGGGCTATATCCTTAATTACAAGTTCGAGGATGAGGGTCCACAGGGCATTATTAAAATTGCACTTAAGTACAATCCGCTCACCAAAGCTCCAGCAATTCGTAAGCTGACCCGAGTAAGTAAGCCAGGTCTTCGTAAGTATGCCAACCATTCTACACTACCCCGTGTAATTAATGGGTTGGGTATCGCAATCATAACTACATCAAAAGGTGTAATGACTGATAAAGAAGCACGTCAATCAAATGTAGGCGGTGAAGTTTTGTGTTACATTTATTAATCAAATAAGGAGAAAAAGAAATGTCACGTATAGGAAAATTACCCATTACAATTCCCACAGGAGTGGATGTAAAGCTAGCCGACAACAATACTGTTGCCGTGAAAGGACCTAAAGGTCAGCTATTACAAAAAGTAGATACCGATATTGCTATTGAAATAGATGGCAGTACCATTACCTTAAAACGCCCAACTGAACAAAAACGTCATAAAGCACTTCATGGTCTTTACAGATCGTTAATTGGCAATATGATTCAAGGTGTTTCTGAAGGATACAAAATTGAGCAAGAACTTGTAGGTGTGGGTTACAAAGCCACAAACGACGGACAAATACTGGACTTAACACTTGGTTTTTCGCATCATGTTTATATGCAAATTCCAGCAGAAGTTAATATAGCAACCCGCCAGGATAAAGGACAAAATCCAATCATCACCCTTACCAGTGCTGACAAACAATTGATAGGACAGGTGGCGGCCAAAATTAGATCACTGCGTAAACCTGAACCATACAAAGGTAAAGGTATCAAGTTTGTGGGTGAAGTACTTCGTAGAAAAGCAGGAAAATCAGCAGGAAAATAATAGTAAACACAAAAGGATACTACAATGGCAATTACAAAAACAGATAGAAGAGATAAAATACGCCGCAAGATACGTGGCAGTATTTCAGGAACTGCAGCTAGACCCCGGTTGTCGGTTTTTAGAAGCAACAAGCAAATATATGCTCAACTTATTGACGATGTGGCAGGCAAAACCTTGCTAGCTTCATCATCAGCCAAATTGGACGTGAAAACTAACAAAATAGAGATTGCTTCCATAGTTGGCAAGACCCTTGCTGAAAAAGCAGTGGAGTCGGGCATTAAGGAAGTAGTTTTCGATCGTGGTGGTTATTTATACCACGGTCGTATAAAAAGTTTAGCAGAAGGAGCCCGCGAAGGTGGGTTGGTATTTTAATTATTAAAACATAAAGAAATGTCGAACGATAACGTAAAAAAAGTAAGGACCAGCGAACTAGAGCTTAAAGAAAGACTAGTTCACGTTAACCGCGTAGCCAAGGTTACCAAAGGAGGCCGTACCTTTAGCTTCTCAGCTATTGTTGTGGTGGGCGATGGTAAAGGCGTAGTAGGTCACGGATTGGGTAAAGCTATGGAGGTAAGCGACGCAATTCAAAAAGGTGTTGAAGATGCCAAGAAGAACTTAATTAAAGTGCCTATCATCAATGGTTCTGTTCCGCATGAAGAGAATGGGAAATTCTCTGGAGGCAGGGTGTTTTTGAAGCCCGCAGCTCACGGAACAGGTGTAATTGCCGGTGGTGCTATGCGTGCTGTACTTGAAAGTGCAGGTATCACAGATGTGTTGGCTAAATCAAAAGGATCGTCAAACCCACATAACGTGGTAAAAGCTACTATAGCTGCTCTAAGCAAAATGCGTGATGCAGCAGCAGTTGCCACTAGCAGAGGAATTTCAATGAAACAAGTTTTTAACGGTTGATATTATCATGGCTAAAATTAGAATCAAACAAATCAAATCGAAAATAGACAGACCCGAAAACCAAAAACGTAATTTGGAAGCACTGGGCTTGCGTAAATTAAATCAAACTGTTGAACATGAAGCTACTCCACAAATACTAGGAATGGTTAGAAAAGTATCACATTTGGTAATAACTGAAAATATATAAAGAGCTTCATACTAAAATCATGGAATTACATAATTTAAAACCCGCCAAAGGAGCCACTAAAAAGGATAAACGTATTGGCCGTGGAACTGGATCAGGCAGAGGTGGTACTTCTACCAAAGGTCACAAAGGAGCACAGTCTCGTGCAGGTTATTCGGCCAAAGCTGGTTTTGAAGGTGGACAGATGCCGCTTCAACGTCGTTTACCTAAATTTGGTTTTAGGAATATCAATCGCATTGAGCATACTGGCATTAACTTAGATACTTTACAAAGATTGGTCGATACTAAAAAAATTACCGATTTTAATTTGGAAGTATTCTATAAAAATGGCCTTACTTCAAAAAACGATTTAGTTAAAATTTTAGGACGCGGCGAACTTAAATCTGCTGTTAATATTAGTGTTCATGCAGTTACCAAAACTGCAAAAGAACATATTGAAAAATTAGGTGGTAAAATAGAAATCCTCAATTCTTACAAATGAAAAAATTCTTTGAAACCTTAAAAAATATTTGGCGTATTGATGATTTGCGATACCGCATTCTCAATACAATACTATTTTTGGGTGTGTTCAGGCTAGGCACTTTTATAGTGTTGCCGGGTATCGATCCTGCGGGATTGGAAGCAGCCTCCCAAAAAGCAAACGAAGGTTTGGCAGGTTTAATAAATACTTTTGCGGGTGGTGCCTTTTCCAGAGGTTCCATTTTTGCGTTAGGTATTATGCCATACATTTCTGCAAGTATCATTATTCAATTACTCACACTTGCAGTTCCTTATTTCCAACGTATACAAAAAGAAGGTGAAGATGGACGCAGAAAAATTAATCAATACACGCGTTACCTTACTATAGCAGTAACAACTTTACAATCTATTGCATACTTAGTTAACCTTAAAAACGATCCTTCTACAGCTTCTGCCATTTATGGTACAAGTCCTGAATACTTAGGCAACTTCCTGTGGATGTTTACCAATACAATATTACTGGTCTCTGGTACAATGTTCGTACTTTGGCTAGGTGAAAAAATTACAGATAAAGGTTTAGGCAATGGAGTTTCACTCATTATCATGGTTGGAATTATAGCACGCTTACCACTAGCTTTACTTGCAGAATTTGACTCTAGGTTTAATGAATCAACGGGAGGATTAGTCGTCTTCTTGGTCGAAATTGTGGCACTGGTGTTTATTATTATGAGTGTTATATTATTGGTGCAGGGAACACGGAAGATTCCCGTACAATATGCCAAACGTATCGTAGGAAACCGTCAATTTGGTGGCTCGCGTCAATATTTACCTATTAAAATTAATGCAGCGGGTGTTATGCCTATCATATTTGCCCAGGCAATCATGTTCATTCCACAGTCTATTGCCCAATTGGTACAAAACGAAAGTTTATCTGGATTTTTAAGCACATTTTTAGATTACCGAGGTGTAGGTTATAACATTATGACCGCCCTACTTATTATATTGTTCACCTACTTCTATACTGCTATATCAGTCAATTCAAAAATGATTGCTGATGATATGAAACGAAACAACGGTTTTATTCCTGGAGTAAAACCAGGGCAAGCAACTTCCGATTTTATTGACTCAGTAATGTCCAGAATAACCTTACCCGGTGCTATATTCTTAGCTTTTGTGGCTATCCTACCATCGTTTGCTGCATCATTTGGAGTTAACAGCCAGTTCGCTCAGTTCTATGGTGGATCATCGTTGCTTATTTTGGTGGGTGTGGTATTAGATACCCTGCAGCAGATTGAAAGCTACTTATTGATGAGGCATTATGACGGCTTAATGAAAACAGGTAAAATAAAAGGACGGACTACGCAGGCAATGGCTTCAGCTTAATAATAGAATTAAACTTGGAAAATAAAGAAAAAACAGATACTTTTGCAGCCCTTTTTACAGCAGGATGAGCAAACTCGGAGTAATAAAACAAGACGGTATAATCGTAGAGGCATTGTCAAATGCAATGTTCAGGGTTCGTCTTGAAAATGGACACGAGATTATCTGTCACATATCAGGTAAAATGAGGATGCACTACATCAAAATTTTACCAGGCGATAAAGTTTCACTAGAAATGTCACCATACGATTTGACTAAAGGAAGAATAACATATAGATACAAATAATACGAACATGAAAGTTAGAGCCTCAATAAAAAAACGCAGTGTTGATTGCAAGGTGGTTCGCCGCAAGGGGAAACTCTATATCATCAACAAAAAGAATCCAAAATTTAAACAAAGACAAGGTTAATATATGGCAAGGATTGCAGGGGTAGATTTGCCCAAAAACAAACACGGTGAGATAGGACTCACATATATTTACGGCATTGGTCCAGCTACTGCCCGTAAAATATTGTCAACTAACAGTATTGACTTCAACAAGAAGGTTCAGGACTGGGATGATGATGATTTGAACGCCATACGTAAATTCATATCAGAAAACTTGAAGATAGAAGGAGAGCTTCGTAGTGAAGTTCAATTACATATCAAAAGGTTGCTTGATATCGGTTGTTACAGAGGGCTTAGGCATCGTAAAGGATTGCCAGTTCGTGGACAACGTACCAAAACCAACTCACGTACCCGTAAAGGAAAACGTAGAACAGTTGCAGGAAAGAAGAAAACACCAGCTAAATAAGATAGTATAAGCAATGGCTACCAATAAAAAAGTAACAAAAAAACGCACAGTTGTTGTTGAAAGCATCGGACAGGTTCATATCAAGTCTACTTTCAACAATTGTATAGTAACTGTAACCAACGCAACAGGCCAAGTTATATCATGGTCATCGTCTGGTAAAAATGGTTTCAAAGGGTCGAAAAAGAATACACCTTACGCGGCTTTGGTATCTACTACAGATTGTGCCAAAGTAGCATTTGACTTAGGTCTTCGCAAAGTAGATGTTTTTGTAAAAGGTCCCGGCTCAGGTCGTGATTCTGCTATCAGAACATTAGCAAATGCAGGAATTGAGGTTCTATCCATTAAAGATGTAACACCAATGCCGCACAATGGTTGCAGGCCTCCAAAACGTAGAAGGGTATAAAGAATTAATACAGAAAGATTATTATGGCAAGATATTTAGGATCTAAAACAAAGATAGCCCGTCGCTTCCGTGAACCAATTTTTGGACCGGACAAAGCATTAGAGAGACGTATGTACCCTCCTGGGCAGCATGGACAAACTCGTAAACGTACCAAACAGTCAGAGTACTCAGTACAGTTGAATGAAAAGCAAAAAGTTAAATACACTTATGGTGTGTTGGAAAAACAATTTGCACGTACATTCCACATGGCTGCAGTAGCTAAAGGTATCACTGGTGAAAACCTTTTGAAATTTTTGGAAGCCCGTTTGGATAACACTGTTTTCCGTTTAGGCATTGCTCCAACTCGCAGTGGTGCACGTCAATTGGTTTCACACAGACATATTACTGTAAATGGTGGTGTGGTAAACATTCCTTCATACCAATTAAAACCTGGTGATATTATAGCTATCAGAGAAAAATCAAAAACTTTGGAAGTGATAGTTGATTCTATTCAAGGCAAAAACATAAAACGTTTCAACTGGTTGGAGTGGGATTTGAAATTGCATACAGGCAAATTCTTAGGCTACCCCGACAGAGACCAAATTCCTGAAAACATAAAGGAACAATTAATCGTCGAACTATACTCTAAATAATCAAACAATAAACATGTCAATATTAGCATTTCAAAAACCTGATAGGGTAATTATGCATAAAGACACAGACTCTTACGGTCTGTTCGAATTTCGTCCACTTGAGAAGGGCTATGGCTTGACTATAGGCAACTCTCTAAGACGTATTCTTCTTTCATCATTGGAAGGCTATGCCATTACCAGTGTAAAGATAAATAGTGTAGACCATGAATTTAGCAGCGTGAAAGGCGTAGTTGAAGACGTGATGGACATTATACTAAACCTTAAACAAGTGCGTTTCAAAGCCACTCAAAAAGGTGTTGACCAAGAGAAGATTTTCCTTACTATTAAAAACAAGGAAACATTTAATGCTGGCGACTTAAACAAGTTCACAAACAATTTTGTGGTACTTAATACTGAACTACCTATTTGCCACATGGAAAAAGGAACTACGCTAGAAGTAGAACTAACCATTGAAAAAGGCCGTGGCTATGTTCCTGCTGACGAGAACAAACCTAAAGACGCAGCTATTGGCTTAATACCAATCGATGCTATCTATACCCCAATTAAGAATGTAAAATACTCGGTTGAAGATTTTAGGGTTGAACAAAAAACCGACTACGAAAAACTAACTCTTGAAATTAGCACAGACGGGTCTATCCATCCAGAAGATGCTTTGAAAGAAGCTGCCAAAATATTGATTCAGCACTTTATGTTGTTCAGTGACGAGAATATCGCTATCGAATCGCAAGTGCGTGAAGCTGTGGCTGAAGTAGACGATAATTTTGTAGCCCAACGCAAAATACTAAAAACCCCACTAAGCGATTTAGACCTAAGCGTAAGAGCCTACAACTGCTTGAAAGCTGCAGAGATCAAAACCCTTAGCGAGTTGGTTAGCTATAACATTGAAGACCTATTGAAATTCCGTAACTTTGGTAAAAAATCTTTGAGCGAACTAGACGAACTTGTACGTGAAAAGAACTTGAGCTTTGGTATGGACTTAACCAAATTTAAACTACACGAAGACTAATATTTAATGATTGAATGAGGTATGATTGTGAGTGTTCGTTGAACTCACACTGACATATCGGAAACAATCCAACCGATAATATAATAATGAGACACAATAAATCATTCAACCATTTGGGCCGCACCAGTAGCCACCGTAAAGCTATGTTGAGCAATATGGCTTCATCATTGATTTTGCACAAGAGCATAAACACTACTTTGGCTAAGGCTAAAGCTTTACGTCCTTATGTAGAAAAATTGATAACCAAAGCTAAGGAAGACAATATGCACAACCGCCGTATTGTGTTCAGTTACTTGCAAAGTAAATACAGCACCAAAGAAATTTTTGGTGTAGTAGCTGAGAAAGTAGCAACCCGCCCAGGTGGATACACCCGCATACTTAAAACAGGAAATCGCTTAGGTGATAATGCTGAAATGTGTATGATGGAATTGGTTGACTTTAACGAGTTCTACCAAAAAGAAACAACCAAGAAAACTACTGCTAAACGTACTCGTCGTAGTACTGCTGCACCTAAAGCTAAAGATGCACCGATTGCAGAAACAAAAGTAGAAGAAACCACTACAGAAGAAACTGCCTCAGAAGATTAGTACTAGATAATACTGTACATAAAAAAGAGCTTTCCAGTATTTGGATAGCTCTTTTTTTTTGCAAAATCGCAAAATTAAAAGGGTCACATTAATTTTAACCCAAATTACGCAGTTGAAACTTTCATCGATAAATCGATCGGGTAATCCCATATTCCAACGAACCATTTTCTTCGTTTTTTTGTGAGGGCAATTTTGAGTTTGAAGGTGTCGCCTACTTTTTCAAAATAAGCTCCAATT
>JANYDJ010000243.1 GCA_025363675.1 Flavobacteriaceae bacterium
TTTGCCATTTGTTCCACTTTATAATAACTTTCGGGATGCACAGCGGTATTATCTAATATATTTTTTGCTTGCGGTATTCTTAAAAAACCTGCACATTGCTCAAATGCTTTTTCACCCAAGCGTGGTATTTTTTTTAATTGATTTCTGGTAGCAAATGCTCCATGCTCATTTCTATATATGATAATGTTTTGTGCCAATTGTGGTCCCAATCCCGATACATAAGTGAGCAAACTTTTGCTGGCAGTATTCAAATTAACACCCACATGGTTTACTGAACTTTCTACCACCGTATCCAAACTTTGTTTCAATTTATTTTGGTCAACATCGTGCTGATATTGCCCCACACCTATAGATTTTGCATCAATCTTTACCAGCTCGGCAAGTGGGTCGGCAAGGCGGCGGCCAATGGATACAGCTCCACGAACGGTTATATCTTTATCGGGAAATTCTTCGCGTGCAATTTCTGAAGCGGAATATATAGATGCACCATTTTCGTTCACCATATATATATTGGGCGTATTTTCAAAAACTATATTTTTAATAAAAGTTTCAGTTTCTCTTCCTGCGGTTCCATCGCCTATAGCAATAGCTTCTATATTATACTTTTTTGCCAAGTGTTTAATACTTTCCTCAGCTTTTTGTATATACTTTTGCGGTTCGTGCGGATATATAATATCATCGGCCAAAAGTTTTCCTTCCTCATTTAAACAAACCACTTTACAACCCGAGCGAAACCCAGGGTCGATAGCCAGTATACGCTTGTTACCCAAAGGTGATGACAATAGTAATTGGTTCAAATTTTTTGCAAATACTTTAATCGCATCTTCATCGGCACGGGCTTTTGCCCAAGCACGAAATTCTGTTTCTATAGAAGGGGCTAACAATCTTTTATAACAATCGCTAATGGCCAATGCAATTTGTTTACTGCTGGCATGCATCGAGCGTTGGAATATATATTCCAATCGTTGTATACTTTTTTCGTTATCGGGTTCTATGGATAGTTTTAAAATACCTTCTTCTTCTCCTCTAAACATAGCTAAAATTCTGTGCGAAGGACATTTGACCAATGCTTCTTGCGACGAAAAATAATCTTTAAATTTACTATCTGCATTGTCTTTTCCTTTGGCAACTTTAGAATATATAATCGCATATTTTTCAAACTGCATTCTGATAGTTGCTCTAGCTTTTTCGTTTTCATTTATACGCTCAGCTATAATATCTCGTGCACCTTGTAAAGCATCGTTAGTATTAGTAACTTTATCTGAAATATATTTCTCAGCTTCTTTATATATATCGAATGGTAGTTCTTTTTGCAGCCAACCAGCCAAAGGTTCTAGCCCATTTTCTCTGGCTACAGATGCCCTGGTTTTGCGTTTGGGTTTATAAGGTAAATATATATCTTCGAGTAAAACGGAATCCCAGCAATCTAATATTTTTTGCTCTAGTTCAGCAGTAAGTTGATTGTTCGATTTAATAGTTTCGAGTATTGTATTTTTCCGTTTTTCTAATTCGTTAAATTTGAGTTGAGCCAATCGAACTTGTTCAACTATCACTTCGTCGAGTCCGCCTGTGGCTTCTTTACGGTAACGAGAAATAAAGGGAACGGTACAACCGTCATCCAATAATTTCAATATAGCTTTTGCCTGTACAACAGAAATATGATTCTGTTCGGCAATTATTCTGAGTGCTTGATCTTGCATGGGGTTACAATTATATCATTTTTTTTGAAAAGTATAATAAACAACTTATCGCTTGATTTGATAAGGCTGTTAATCACACTAATATAATGATAGTAAATTCCTTATTTTTGCCCACTTATTTTACCCATTCCTAAATGACGCCACTCGAAAAAATAGAAATCATATTTGCTGAATTAAAAAGCAATCCAGTTGAACATGCCAAGCCGTTTTTCTCGGAACTCTTTGCCCTGATGCCAGCAATAAGTGCAGAAGACAGGAACAAGCAAGTTGAAATTATTGGTCAGTATTTGAACGAACAGGCCGAGCAATATCCTATAAATGCAGCCTACGGAGCATGTTTAGTTTCGCTAGTGTATTTTTTTAAAGAGGATTATGAATCATTGTTTCCGGTTGCATTCGACGCGTTGCAGTTTTTTACTGAGCGTGATATAAATGAAGGAGCTGCCATTGTATGTGGTTTTATTGGAGCTGCTTATAGAACCTTGGGCGATTTTGATGGGGGACTAAAATATATTATGAGAGCTCGCAAATTGTTGGAAGAATCCTCATCTTTTCAATTCACTTTTTTGGGTGCCTTATACCAAAATGCAGGGATATACTATGATATGCATCACTACAAAGAAGCACTCGAAATATATTTGCTCGCCCATAACAAAGCACAAGAAATTTCAAATTCGATTTGGATTGTATATACATTAAATGGGATTGGTTTATCCTATTTTAAATTAAAAAGATATGATGAAGCCAAAGAATATTTGGAAAAAGCTGTAGCGGAGAGCAAGGTTAGGGGGACGCAACATACTACGTCGAAAGCATTGACCGACTTAGGCACCTATTATTTCGAGACTGAAGAATACAAATTGGCTGAAGACTTACAACTACAAGCATTGGCCATAAGGGAAGAGATAAATGGATTGGGTGGAGCGATTACCAATTTTGCGGAATTGGCAGAAATAAAATTGAAAGAGAATGATTTTGCCGCAGCATTATCATATACCGAAAAAGCGTTAAAAATAGCCGAGCAAATTAAAGTAAAACCAAAAATATATTTGATGCACCTGTTGCTTTCAAAAATATATCATCAAAATGGGGAGCATGAGAGAAGTTTAGAGCATTATAAAATATATAGCAGTATTAAAGATGAAGTGGAAAAGGAAGATGCGGAGAAAAAAATAAAAAACCTGCAACTGGTGTTCGAAGCCGAGCAAATTCAAAAAGAGAATATCATTATTAAAAAGCAGAAAGCAGAAATCGAACAAAAAAATATAGAATTGCAAGACACCATCGATGAGCTTACGCGTACCAAAGTGGGAAAGAAAGCCAAGGCACTCACACTCATTATTGCAATTATATTATTTGTGGCCGAGGAAATGATTTTACACACCGTGATGCACCTCATTCCCGAAGAAAACCTTATAATGTCGATGGGTGTAAAAGCAGCAATTATATTATCACTAAAACCAATTGATAGTGCCATTGAACATTATATGCTTCATAAATTAATTCGGAAAAAGAAGAGAGAAATAGTAGTGAGTTAATATATAATATAACTGGTGTTAGTATGTCCGCATAGACGTGGTTGGTCAAAAGACACAACCACGTGCAGTCATATTCTGGCGTCAGCCATTAACCATTAACCATTAACCATTAACCATTAACCATTAACCATTAACCATTAACCATTAACCATTAACATCCTCATTCCCCTACTTCCTATGAATAACCCCTGCCACAGCTTGTGCAGTAGGCATAATTATCATATCATTAATATTTACATGGGCTGGCCGGTTAATGGCAAACAGAATTGCTTCAGCTACATCGGCACCTACCAAACTTTCAAAACCTTTATACACTAGCTTGGCACGCTCCTCGTCGCCATGGAAACGGACTATGGAAAATTCTGTTTCTACCGCACCAGGATGGATGGCGGTAACTTTTATCGGATGTTGCAACAGATCGATTCGCATATTTTTGTTGAGCATATCAACTGCGGCTTTGGTTGAGCAATATACATTCCCATTTGCATAAGCTTCTTTGGCGGCTATAGAACCAATGTTTACTATATGGCCATTCCCTCTTTCAATCATACCCGGCAAAATGGCTCGTGTTATATACAATAGCCCTTTTATATTGGTGTCTATCATTATTTCCCAATCGTCGATATCACCTTTATCTATAGTACTCATACCACTTGCCAGTCCGGCATTGTTAATAAGTATATCAATTTGTTTCCATTCATGGGGTAAATTTTCTATAGCGGCAAACACGGCTGCTCGGTCGGTTACATCCAGTTTTATTATAATAGTTTCTGTTGGCAGTTCGCTTGCAAGTTGCAGTAGTTTGTCTTCGCGTCGTGCTGCAAGAATTAATCGGTATCCTTCTTTGGCTAAAAGTTGTGCGGTAGCCAATCCTATACCTGACGATGCTCCTGTTATTAATGCTGTTTTGTTCATGAAGTAATTGTTTCTATATTTGCCGAGTAAAAAATAATTGCTGCAAAAGTAGCGTCCAACCAAAACTAATCATTAACACAATGCAAAAACTATTTACTATTTTATTTGCCACTCTTTTGTTTGCAAATTTCGCACAAGGCCAATGTTCTGTTGATACCAATTTAAAAAGTCCGGGATTTAAGCCTGATACTATTCCACACGCTATGGAGCAAGTGGCTTATACGCAAGTAATACAGTTCAAATTCCCAACAGATACTGTTGTATTTTCTCAAAAAGTAACCTTTGATTCGCTTACTATAAAATCAATTGATAGTCTTCCAAAAAGCATTACGTGGCAGTGTGGCAAGCCCGGGTGCACTTATAAGGGTGGCGAAAATGGCTGCCTTACTTTATCAGGAACACCGCCCCTTGGTTCGGCAGGAAAGTATCAGATGATTATTACCGTAACCGCACATTTCCCTATGCCTTCTCCCTTTCCTTATAGGCACCAAGATTTTACCAATACCTGGAATTTTTATGTAGATGGGGCCAATGCCATATTAGAGCCTCGGTTTAGCAATTATATATTGGCATCGCCCAATCCGTTCGATCAGCAAGTAAGTTTGGAGATAGCTTCATTAAATACCGAGAAAACGCGTTTGCAGATTTTCGACATACAAGGCAGAGAAGTATATAATATACAAACACAGTTAGTGGCCGGCAATAATAAATATATTATAGATACCAAAACTTGGAACTCAGGATTATATATTATAAAAAACAATGGAGCATTTGCTGGCAAAATAGTTAAAATGTGAGTACTGCTTTCGAGGTTACTATATTGGGATGTAGCTCAGCTAGTCCAACTCCTGACAGGCATCCATCAAGCCAGGTAGTAAATATTAACAGCCAATATATATTGATAGATTGTGGCGAGGGAACCCAAAACCAAATCTTTAAATACCATATAAAATTTAGCCGGATTACAAAAATACTTATCAGTCATTTGCATGGCGATCATTTTTTGGGATTGCCCGGTTTGCTTTCTACGCTGAGTTTAAATGGACGTACCGAACCCTTAGAAATAATTGGCCCCCCGGGACTGCAACCCTTTTTGGAATATTTTTATAAAGTGTCAGAAACATATATAAAGTTCCCTATAGCATATATAGAAACCAATATGTATGGTATACAGCAAGTGTGCAAAAATGAAAAGTATGATATATATAGTTTCCCACTAAAACATCGCATTACCTGCACTGGATTTATGATCAAAACCAAATCGGGGCTTCGCAAAATAAACAAAATTGTTTGCGATAAATATGAAGTACCCGTGGTGGCTTATCCAAGCTTAAAAGCTGGAGAAGATTTTGCCACAGAATCGGGCTATATAGTTCCTAATACCATCTTAACCTTCGATCCGCAAGAAGGAAAATCATACGCTTATGTTTCTGATTCAATATATGATGAGGAAATTATTCCCTATGTGCAAGAGGTAGATTTACTCTATCATGAATCTACTTTCTTGCACGAAATGTTAGAACGTGCCAATGAAACATTTCATACCACTGCTTTGCAAGCTGGTGATATAGCAAAAAAAGCCGCCGTTGGCAAACTGCTCATTGGTCATTTTTCTGCAAGGTACAAAACATTGGAACCCTTGGTGGAAGAAGCCCGTACTGAATTTGCAAATACCGACTTGGCTTTAGAAGGTTTAACTTTTGTGGTATAATGAACCGAGTAGATTTACCCACATACACCAAAAACCAACTTGCATTGCGAAACGGACAAGACAAACCCGAAGTATGGATTGCCTATAAAGGTTTAATATATGATGTAAGCAGAAGCAGGTTATGGATGAATGGAAAACATTATGAACACTGGGCGGGGCAAGATTTAACACCAGAACTAAAAGATGCACCGCATACAGAAACGGTGTTTGATAAGTTTGAGGTAGTGGGTAGATTGATATAAACTTCACCCAAGCCCCCGCTGTCTGAACACGATTTTAGGGATTAGAGGATTTTACATGATTAGGGACACACAAACTGTCTGAATCACAGATTACACAGATTGAAGGATTAACACGGATTAAAAACGAGTATAAAAAAAATCTGTGAAATCAGTGTAATCAGTGTAATCAGTGATTCAGACAAATTACTCAACAGCCAATTTTATCTTTCCATTTCCTACAGAAAGTATATACAATCCCTTCGATAAATGCCCAATTGATAAATTATATAATACCTCCCCACTAGTGGAAGTATTATATACCTGTTTACCTAATAAGTCATATAATATAATCTCTGTTTTCTTATTCGGCAGGTCTTTTATATATAATACATCACTAGCCGGGTTGGGGTACACCTGTATCACATTTCCTATGTG
>JANYDJ010000259.1 GCA_025363675.1 Flavobacteriaceae bacterium
TAATACCAATTAGAATTATAAAACTATCCCAAAAGGTTACAATAAATACCAAATCTTGTAATAGTTATAATTTCATTGATAGTTAAATCATTTTTAATATTTTCGCAAACCAGATCAATTAAATCGTCCAGTGTTTTAAAATGTTTGAACTTGAGTTGTCTTTTAATTTTGGCCCATATTTTTTCTGCTGGATTAAGTTCCGGACTATATGGTGGGAGAAAAATCAAACAAATATTTCCAGGAACGATAAGTCGCTTTGCTTTGTGAAAACTTCCGTTATCCAAAATCACTATCTTATATTCCTGTAGACTTTTTTGTGAAAGTTCGTCTAGAAAAACCTGGAAATTATCTGTATCACAATTAGGCAACTGTAAAGTAAGTGAGTCTCCGTTTACTGGAGAATATGCCCCAAACAAATATGTATTCTCAAACTTGTGCTGAAAATTACATATGGGCTTAACTCCTTTTGCTGTCAACGCTTTTCCATTTACAGTGAACAATCCCAAACGGGTCTCATCCTGAAAATAGATATTAAAAAAACGGTATTCATTTTTTACTTTTTCTACTACTTGCTGAATCAGGGTTGGCAGATTTTTTTTTAAATTCGTCTACGAGTTCTTCATTTTTATTTACGTGACTTTTGCGGGCTACTTTTAGTTTGGCACCAAATTTACGTTTTACATATTTGTTTACAGTATGATAATTTATATCCTTGATGAATTTTTCAGATATATATGCCTGTAGCTCTTTATAACCTACTAATCCGTTATTGGGGTCATTTAGCTTCTTCTCAATATCATCATGTACTTCTTTAGTTATGATGGACTGCTTAAATCCTGTTCTTTTAAATTTTAAAAGCCCGCTTATTCCTTTTTCACAATACATTTTTCTCCATGCTTGTGCTGAAAAATGACTGATACCAACAGCTTCGGCTATTTGATACTTTGTTAGATCGACTTTTGATTTTTTACATACCTGTAGAAAACGAACCCTGTCCTTTAAATGCTGTGGCTGCTGCTTCATTAGTGCAGCAAGCTCAGGCAGGCTTTCTTTAACAATAAATTTTAATGGCTTTGACATGCAACAAAGATATTTAGATTTACAATACTATCCAATTGTATTTCTAAAAAGATACCAACAAAAAATTGTTAATTAGATATATTTGTATTTCTAATTGGTATAATTATATATAATACATCAATTCCCCAACCAATCCTCCGGATTCAATTTCACTGTATCCTTCCACACTTCAAAGTGCAATATAGTTATAATCTAATTGAAAGTTCCAAATGCCCGCCAAGTCCAAGTTCAACAATCTTTTGAAGGGTAGAAATGCGAACTTCTTTTATATTGTTTTCTATTTTGGATATGTAGGATTTTGTGGTTCCTGCTTTTTCTGCAAGTTGCTCTTGCGTCATTCCTTTTTCAAGTCTAGCTTCGTGAATTAAAACGCCTATTTTAAAATTCTCGTAACCTGCTTCTAGTTCGTCACGCTTTTTTGTGCCACGCTCACCATAGTTTTTCACTTTGAATTCCTCTAGCGACATTAAGTTTTTATTTTTTGTTTTCGTGCTCATATTCTTTTTTTATTTTTAATGCAGTTTCTATTTCTTGAGTTGGAGTTTTTTGAGTTTTCTTTTGAAAACCATTTGCCAATACAACCAATTGTCCTTTGTCGAAAAAACAAAAGATACGGAAAATATCACTCCCTAATTGAACTCTAATTTCATATAAACCATTTGTATTTTCTAAGTGTTTCAGATAAATTTCAGGTACTTTTTGTAAATCTTCAATCAAGTCGAAAGTCCAAACTATTTTAGCTTTTACTTTTTTATTTTGTTTTTCAAAAAAGGTCTGGAAATAATCCTTGTAAAAAGTTATTGTTCTATATTGATGTTTTTTATCCAATATGCAAATTTACGATTGTTTCACTAAAGTGCAACATTTTTTTTGCAAATTCTTCTCCTTCGGCAATCCTAATTCCCCAACCAATTCTCCGGATTCAATTTCATCGTATCCTTCCACACTTCAAAGTGTAATATAGTTTGTCCTTCATCCACATCGGTATACACGCTGCCGAGCGATTGGCGGGCGTTTACGTTGTCACCTACTTTCACCGTTACATTTTCTAGGTGGCAATAAACAGTATAATAGTTACCATGGCTTATCATTACCATTTGTTGCAATCCGGGAATTTTCACAACAGCTTTTACGGTGCCTTTATATACTGCATGGATAGAACTCCCAGCAGTGGTGCTAATATCTACCCCATTATTTTCTACTACAATATTTTTAAGACTAGGATGAGAATGTACCCCAAACGAACTTACAATTAATCCTTTTGAAACGGGCCAAGGCAAACTGTTGCGATTGGCTGCAAAGCTAGTGGTGAGCGGGTCGATGGTGGCATGTGTGGGCAGATCAGTTTTCTTTGGCTCATCTTCTTTTTTAGGTTCTATGCCATCCTTTTTTTGTTGCTCCAGTTTTTTGCGTTTCTCCTCTTCTTTTTTACGTCGTTCTTCAGCCTCGGCTTCGCGTTGTTTTCTTTTAGCTTCTTCTATTTCTTTTCTAATAATATCATTGATGGCTTTATTTAATTGAGCCATCGATTTTTTACGGTCACTTAATTGGCGTTGTAGGTCTTTTTCCTTGCCTTTCAATTGTTGCAATACATCTGCTTGGCCTGCTTTGTCAGTTTGTAGGGCTTGTTTTTCATTTTCTTTTTCGCCAATGGTAAGTTCCTTATCTGTTTTGGTATACGTTAATCTTTTTTGTTTATCAGATAATATAAGTTTGGTTTCTTTTATCTTATTTAATTGTGTTTTGCGTTGCTCGGCCAAACTTTTATAATACTTTATTCTATTAACAGCTTGGTTAAATGATTCTGCCGAAAATATATAAACAAGTTTATTATAGTGATCTCTGTTTTTATATGCACCTATCACCATTTTAGCCAACTTGCTTTTCTGTTGTTTTAAATTCTGCCCCAAAATTTCTACAGAATCTTCTATAGTAATCAATTCATTTTCTAAATAGGACACTTGGTTGCCCAGGTTCGATATCACCGCTTGTCGGCTATATATTTGGCGGGTGAGTGATTGTAAAAAATATAATGATTGGTATTGGCTATTTTTATTTTTAGCAATATAATCATTGATTTCTTTGATTTCTTTTTGTCTTTGTTTTTTTTGTTTTTCCAAATCACTTTTACTGGGCTGTTGGGCCAGGGAAACAAAGGTGATGCTTATACCAATAAAAATTATAATATATATATATATTCTTTTCATTGTTATTTACTTTGAGCAGTTTGAATAACTTGCAGGAATATTAAAATCAGGTGAAAGTTGTTTGTTTAAGATAGGCTCATCATAATCGAATTTAATAGTGGCTTGTTGTGGATTAATCGTGTTAAATTCTAAACTATAGGGTATTTTGGTCGATTGAATCATATTGAAATTGCTGTAGTTTATTTTCAAATCTTGTTTTTTGATTTTATCTTGTACCGAGTTTTCAAATATCTCTAACGTATTAAGCAGTGCTTTTATTGTGTTTTTGGTAGCATTATCCTCTACATTGGCTGTTACGCCTACACTATCTTTAATATATATGGCGGTGCTCAAATCTACGGTGGCATTGCCTATAAGTGCTGCTTGCAATTTCTCTAAGGTGAATGGTACATTCGAAAACTTTTGTATATAAGGATATCCTGCCAGTATATAACATTTTTGATATTTATTGAGTACTTTCACAGAATCTTTGGTAATTAATACCCTGGCTACTTCTCCTACAAAAGGCAGCGATACCGATAGCCAAACATATTCCCCTTTTTTCATTCGGATAGTGCCGCTAAAATTATTAATTGGCAAACTCACCGCCGAAGTATTTATCTCAATCTCTACTTTAGCGGTAAAGGTATTCCATTCAATTGTTTTAAACTGAAAGGTTTCGGTTTTTGCAGGGATAAAATCAGGTGTTTTTATTCTAGCGGTATCGCCTTTTTCTATAATTGTAGTTTTAGTCAAATGTTTTTTTGGTTTGCACGAATAAGCAAACAAACAGACAAAAAATAATATATATAATAATTTATTGTTCATTCTTCTATGCCCAAAACCACCAACCACTAACCATTTATAATTAACCATTATTACTCTACTTTCTTTGTATTAATTTTCTGATTTATCAACTCACTGCATCCTCCTTTTTCTTTGGCTTGTTTCCAATATTTGAGGGCTTCTCCGGGCTTTCCATTTTTATAGAGTGCATCGGCATAATGTTCCAGTACTTCGCCATTCTCAGGATTGCCATTTACTGCTTTTTTCAAATTTATTTCGGCCTCATTGTATTTTTTATTCTTATATAATATATAACCATACGTATCCCAATAGTTAGCATTGTCAGGAAAACGCTCTACGGTACGTTTCGACATCTCTTCTGCTTTGTTCAGTTTTTCACCGCGAAGGGCCAAAAAATAGGACCAGTTATTCAACGTATAATAATTATCGACATCAAACAATAATACCTGCTCAAAAGCGGAGTCGGAAGTATTATATTGTTTGGCGAAATAGGCTGCATCGCCAAGTGTGGTATATAATAATACATTCAAACTGCGATCGATTGGTGCGGTTTCAATGCCCTGCTTGCAGAGGGTTACTACACGTGTATAATTTTTTAAACGATAATTGGCCTGGGCATTATATAAATAAAAACCGGTTACATGAGGGAAATAGGAGATAGCCCTGTCAGCATGTTCGATTAGTTTTTTATCATCTTTTAACTTAATGTCCATCTCTATAATTTCAGCATGGGCATTTTGCAAATTGGGTGCTAACTGTATGGCTTTTTCCAAATCGTTTCTCGCTTCTTCATATCTATCTATGGTTTGATTATAGCGTGCAGAAATTAGGAAAAAATTGGGTTCTCCACTTTCAGTTTGTTTTAATATATTTAATAATTCTTCAAAGCTCTCTTTTGTTTTGCTGTCCGATTTTCTGATACGTTGCAAGCGGGGTATCAGATTTTCCATTTTATCTTTTGAGTTTACATCATTGCTGGCAAAGGCCAACTTAAGATGATATACAGCACTGTCGTCCAACCCTTTCATATTATAATATTGAGAAAGTGCCATGTGGGCCAAGCCACTTTTGGGGTTGGTGGCAACAATTTGATAATATATTTTTATGGCTTTTTCTTCTTCTCTATTCTGCAGGTACAAATCGGCCATCATCCCTTTAAATCTAATTTCTTGCGGGAATGCATTCGATAATTTGTTCAACGCTTTTAGGGCATTTTTAAAATCTTTTTGCTGAATATAAACCTCTTCTTTACTTAGCGATGATTTTTCATTGATGCCTTCCTTTTTTTCAATTCTATTATATATTTTAATTGCTTTGGAGGGCTTGCCACCCAAATCCCACATTGCCGCAGCATTATACTCGTGATTTATTTGATTGGGTTCCAGTTTATATAATAGTTCAAATGTTTTTGCAGCATCTTCATATAGTCTGATGGCTTTATACATATCGGCCAAACTTTGCAGATACCATCGGTTTTGCGGATCTAGTTTCGCAGCATTTCCATAATATATCATTGCTTGTCTGAAATCGCCCTTGCCTTGGTGTATAGTGCCTAGCAGGTACATACTTGCATGGTGTTTGGGGTCAATTTCTAAGCACCGCAATAAATTTGTTTCTGCACTTTCTTTGTTTGACAAAGCCAATTGTTTCAGTGCCTCGTAATAAGCATTGTCAATTTTTGTTTTTTGTTGTTCGGCAATGATACTTTCTAGTGAATTTTGCGAAAAACTATTATATGAAAAACAGGTAAATGCAACAAATATATATAATACCCGTTTCATTATTTGGTATTTGCACCCGTAGTTCTTATATAATATATTGTGCAGCAAAATTTATTTAATTTAAGATAGAATAATCCCCCAAACTAAGTTCGTCGGGATTGCCTTTATATTGAACGCTGTTCCCAATCATACTGTTACATATATTGGCTTCGGCTATGGTGGTATTGTTTTGTATAATACTGTTTTTAATTACAGCATTCGATATGTTACAGTTGCTGCCCAATGAAGCATACGGGCCTACCACCGAGTTTTCTATCACCGTATTTTCTCCAATAAAAGATGGTTCTATAATAATACTATTCACCACTTTGGCTGATGGGCTCACCATTTTCTCGTGGCGTTTATTTTCCAGTACGCGTTGGTTAGTGAATACCGTGCTTTGATAATTGCCACAGTCCAGCCACTCGGTAACGGCGGCGGGGGCAAATTTAAGGCCTTTGTTTTTCATATTGGCCAGGGCATTGGTAAGCTGGTATTCGCCCTTTTCTTTTATATTGTTATCAATTAAATATTGCAATTCGTGGCGTAGGTTTTCACCATCTTTAAAATAATAGATACCAATGATAGCCATATCACTCACAAAATCTTTGGGCTTTTCTATCATATCGCTGATAAATCCATCAGCATCCATTTTTACCACTCCAAATTGTTCAGGATTTTTTACATGATTTACCCATATCACCCCGTCCAGATTACGGTCTATTTTAATGTCGGCCACAAAAAGGGTATCGGCAAAAGCCACTATAATATTTCCCTTAAGGCTTTCGGCTGCACAAAGAATGGCATGCCCGGTACCCAGTGGTTCATCTTGGTAACATATTTTTCCTTGTGCTCCCAAGCTTTCAGCAATTTTTAAGAGGCTTTGCTCAGCCTCTTCTCCAAACCGACCGACCACAAAAGCGATTTCATCAATTTTTTCATTGGCTTCTTTGGCTAAGTCTTCCACCAGTCTTTGCACAATAGGCTTGCCAGCCACGGGTAGCAGGGGTTTGGGTACGGTTAGGGTGTGAGGCCTCATGCGTTTTCCCATGCCTGCCATAGGTATAATAATGTTCATTTATTTCTCTTTTGTATTATATATATTATATTCCAGTGCTTCCATAACCACCGCTTCCTCGTAAGGTTTCATTAAGCTGCTCAACAGGTTGCCAAGTAATTGTTTCGTGTTGTGATACAATCATTTGTGCAATGCGTTCGCCCGGAGCGATGGTCACTTTTTCGGGCGACAAATTTATGATTAAAACTTGGATTTCGCCCCGATAATCCGCATCGATAGTGCCCGGCGTGTTCAGCACTGTAATTCCCTTTTTAAGAGCAAGCCCACTGCGGGGCCTAATCTGAGCCTCGTAACCCTGAGGCAATTCAATAAACAAACCTGTGGGGATTAATCTTCGTTCCAATGAAACAAGGTCTATGTGATATTCGATATTGGCCATCAAGTCCAACCCAGCAGCAGCAACAGTTTGATATGCGGGCAGTGGGTTTGCTGATTTATTTACTACAGGTACGTTGAGCATATTAAGTATAAGTTTTCAAAATTACGGTCAGTATTTAATAGCGGCAAAGAAAAAGAATAGACAATGGGGATAACTTTGGTATTTTAAAGGCTACTCTTAATATTTTGTATTTTATAGTGCAATTGCAGCGTCGCTCAATTAATAGATATTAACGAGAGTTTAGGGAACAAAAATTGGCATATTTCAAGTATCAATTTTTTGAAAATCATGCAACCTATTTATTAAAACGTTGTTGTACTATACATAAAATAACTTTAATTTGCTTAAAACTACCTGAACTTTTTTTGAAACGCTGTAAATTATTATTTTTATTCATTCTTCTAAACTTCTTGTGTTTACAGGCAGCAGCACAATCATGCAATATTAAATGTGATAAGTATACTTGCTTGGGGAGTAGTATGGTTTTTTATTTGGATGCAGGTTCGCAAACCATTACCACTTACGATTGGGATTTTGGCGATGGACAAAAATCTACATTGGCGTCTCCCGCAAATTTGTATACCAAAGCAGGGTCATATACCGTAAAAGTAAAAGCCAATATATTAGGCGGCGGGTCGTGCAGCGATAGTATCACTATTAGGGTATATAATTTACCAATTGCCAAGTTTTCCATCAGTCCACAATCGCAGTTTTGCTTTGTAGGTAATAATATATGTATCATAGATGAAAGCAGTAAAAGTGCAGATAGTATTGCATTAATAAAACGTATAATATTATGGGGCGATGGTGCTGCGAATATTGATACTGGCAGCAATTTAAATAATAAAGGCCTTTGCTATAACTATAAGCAAACGGGCAATTTTATTATAGATATGGAGATAACAGATATAAAGGGTTGCACTAAGAAATTTGCTTATACAATTAATATCCGACAAGATATTTCAGCTAAAATTGCGAAGGACACCATTGATAAAAATTGCGATTCGCCACGTATTTGTTTTAATGATGTGTCTATTGCTCAAGGGGGCTCGCACGTAAGCCACCGCGTTTGGCAATCGGGCAATATTACGGATACAAATTATAGATTTTGTATGACGTTTTATGCGGGGATAAATTATCAAGTAAAGTTATATAGTTTTAATGATTCAGGGTGTGTGGATACCGCTGAGGAGAATATATATATAACACCGTTTTCTCTAAACTACCAATTGAAAGATTCGGTGCTGGACGATTGTTTTAGTACCAACGATGTGTGGGTGAGCAAGCCTCCGCTGTCAGCTTATGTAAAATCGTATAATACACTTTTTTTTGATGAAAAGCACAAACCCCTCAAGCCTCCCATTGCTCCTTATTCGGGTAACGCGGGTTGGGATTTTTATAGTTTAACAAAGGAACATGGGGCTGGTAAATTTTATATAACACAAAAAGTTAACTATGGATTTTGTGATAAAGATTTCTATGATTCTATTGAAATTTTTGGCCCTATATTAAATGATAAAACCGTAAAATTTAGAAATGTAAATCAGTGCAAAGTGGGCAATGATTCTGTATTTGTTTGCATCGATTTGGCTAAAGCTAAAGCTAGAAATGCAAAAGTATATATTGATTTTGGCGATCCCTATTGTGCGGTATGCACGTCGTGGGTGGCTAAAGGAATTAACACCGGACAGAATTGTAAATATAGCAACGATTTTAATGCTTCACATTTATATAACAAGCAAGGGTGTTATCAAATTCAGATAGCCGTAGAAGACACTATTACACATTGCATCGACTACCTATCAGGGAACGCATGGATTGGCCCGCCCAAACTTAATCCATTTACTTATAGTAGTAATAATCATTGCCAGGGTACCATATTCGATTTTCATCTAGATTCAATGAAGCCCGATAAGCCCTGCGAGTTCAGTAACTGGTGGATTAATTTTGACTCGACCTGCGATATTAGTAATTTCGTTACCCGCGATTCTACTTTTCGTGATGGAGACGGGAACCCGCTAAATGCCTATCATTATACTTGCGATCCCGATGGCTGGGTAACGGTAGGTTTTATAGGCAAAACAGGAGGGGGATATCGTTTCACTTCTTGCAGCCAAGTTACAGGTCTTCTCGATTCGTGTATGGATACTATATGGATGCACAATTGGTTTAGGGTGTATCATCCGCGGGTAACTCTACGATCAAGTAAGCCCAATGTTTGTGCCAACGAAGAAGTAGAGATGATACTGCTCGATTCGATGCAGGATAGTATATCGGTTGCTATGTGGGATTTTAATGATGGTACTATTATAATAGATTCTATTAAACCACCCAAATGGATTGTGAAAGGCCAAAAGCATACCTATAAAACAAAAGGGCATTGGCCCATTTCTCTTACCCTTACTGACATGCATGGTTGCCATGGATATTCCTATCAATTTATTGATGCGGGACATTATTCATCGTTTACTGATAGCGATACGGTAGTATGCTCCGGCGTGGCCACCAGATTTTACGATGATATATGGTACTGGGATAAGGTAGGGAAATATACCTACAATGACAGTGAATATTTATGGAAGTTTCCAATACGACCCGAAAAAATATGGTGGTATTTTGGCGATGGAGATTCAGCAACAGGTACACGGCCATTGCATTTATATAGCAAACCTGGCAATTACCGCCCTTGGATGGTGAGCCTTGATAGTAATGGTTGTTTAGATACTTTTTATGGCGATTTTGGAATACATATATTACAATTTCACACCAATTTTTATCAAAAGAAAACCAAATTTTTATGTGGCGAATTTGTCCAACTTTGGGACTCAAGCTATAGTACTTCCGACTCGAATTATAATACAAAAAATGATACCGCTGTTTGGTGGGAATGGGATTTTGGAGATGGAAAACGTGGAAGTAGTTTGCAAAATCCCTATCATAATTATTCTTCTTATGGATGGTTTACCGTGAAACTAAAAAGTGGAAACAAACAAGGATGTATTGATAGTATTTCCAAACGTATTTATGTAAAAGGTCCCATCCCTTCATTTGAAATAGTAACCGATTCAATTGGCTGTGGGCCGCTCACCGTGCGGTTTCGCAATACCAGTATCGATACCACTTGTTCCAGATATATATGGTTAATGGGCGATCCTAACAGTACAATTATATCAACTACCAGCGATAGTGATATTATATTCACTTATAAAAAACCTGGGAGGTACGAAATATATTTGTATGGCGAAGACAGTATATATAACCCCGATACCAAAAACAAATATTATTGTTCTTCTATATTTCCCGATACTAATTTTCAACTAAAAAAAGTGGTAATTGTACAGCCCGAATTATATGCAGATTTTACCAAGCCCGATACCGTTTGCCCGCACCAGTTCTTCGATTTGATAGACAAGAGCGACACTGCCTATAAATTTTATCGTGTCGATTGGGGTGATGGAACCTATGATAGTGCCGTTACAAAAACTATCAAACATGCCTATGCCCACTCCGGAACTTATACCATACATTATATGCCCGGAAATATCCCGCCTCCATTATATGATAGTTGTTTTCACCAAATATCTAAAACTATTTTTGTAGATAAAATATTGGCGGATTTTAATTTTGATTCAACAAAAATTGGCGAGACTGGCGATGTGCAAATGATACAAAAATCGCAGTGGGCGGTTCGGTATAGTTGGGATTTTGGAAACCCAAGCCAACAGGGCAGTTCCAACAAAAGTACAGAGGTTGCTCCCCTGCATAATTATGGAGGAGATACCGGTATATTTAATATATGTTTATGGGCATACAATGCACAAGGATGTTGGGATAGTTTGTGCAAACCCATTCATGCATTTCTCAAACATCACCTCACTATTCCAAATGCTTTTACGGCAAATGGAGATACCATTAATGATGCTTTTGATATAGATATTTTGGGCGAGGAAGATTACCGTTTATATATATATAATCGTTGGGGAGAATTGGTGTTTATTGGCACTGAAGATGGAGAAGGGAATGACGGCAAAAACTGGAATGGGCGTGTGTTTAATACTGGCTTTGAATGCCCCGAGGGAACCTATTATTGGATACTGTCGTGCCGCTTTAGGGGGTATACCAAATATGAAACGCACAAGGGTTTTCTCACATTGGTGAGGTAGTT
>JANYDJ010000009.1 GCA_025363675.1 Flavobacteriaceae bacterium
TATCCGATTCGCGCATGATCAAAAGGTCCTGACCTTCGACCTGGATCTCTGTTCCGGCATATTTGCCATATAAAACATTGTCACCGTTCTTTACGGTCATCGGCTCATCTTTTTTGCCTGTTCCGGCAGCAACAACTACACCACGTTGTGGTTTTTCTTTAGCAGTGTCGGGGATTATAATTCCACCTGCTGTTTTGGTTTCTGCTGCAGCGGGCTCTACTAGAACACGGTCTGCTAGGGGTTTAAAATTTACCATAATTTTTATTTGATATTATTTGTTGTTGATTTGAATAATTGTACACGTCGATTTCACGAATTATGCCAACCACTGCATTCTGTCATTTTTGCAGCGGGGGGCAAAGGTACAAAATAAAAAAGCCTTGACTATCAAAATAATCAAGGCTTTTTCCTCAACAAATATTTTTATTCCAGGTTTGCCACGATGTCTACTTTAATGTCTTCGCCTATTTTAGCAAAAACTAATGAGGGTACTTCTATATTATGGTCTTTTAAATTTACATTAAAAGTACTTGTAACAGTTACTTTCTTGTTTTCTACTTTAATAGAAACGGGCAAATAACGCGATTTTTTTACCCCATGAATGTCTATCATACCCGAAATATTTGCTGTGGTAGTGCTGTTTTTGCTCAAATCGATTGGTTTATCCAAGGTGCCCGAAAATGTTCCATACTTATAGGTTTCTGTTTCCAAATATTTTTCATTATAATGGTCTTGCATCGATTTATTCTCAAACTCAAAGGTGTTCATTTTTATTCTAAAGAGAAATTTATTATTAGTAAGATTTATCACCGCAGTCATCGTTTTAGTAACGGCTGCAACATCCGTTGCTGGTGAAGTTCCCGTTATATTGACCACAGAACTTTTGACACTGATAATGGTATCGGCATTCTTTTTTGTTACAAAAGCAAGGTTGCTTACCACTAGAGCAAGGATAAGCAAAGAGAAATAGTTTTTCATTATTTTAAATAGTTAATTAATAGTTTTATAGGTATTTCATTATTTTTCTTTTCACTATTGGCAAAAGTGATTCCAAAATTGGAATCTCCATTTCGGCATGTGCTGCAAAAGCAGCTGGGTTTGGTAAATGTTTATTTTTTCTTGCCAAATCTTGTTTTATAAACTCAAAATGTGTAGTAAGGCTATGTTCATAATCGCCTACCCACTGCGTGTTAATACTCCTATAATCTAGCGTGTTTTGTGCAAATGAAGAAATATGATACTGATATACTTTCGTAGTTCTGTCAGTATAGTTTTTTAAAAACAGATAGCCATCGTTTTTATATATTGGCATAATGCCAATGGGTTCCATTTTAATAGAACTTTCTAAAGTTTCATATATCTCTTTGCCCTGCTCCAAAGCTTCTTTAATTAATATCATACTTTGGTTAACAATACCCATAATCTCTTTCATCAAATCGTCGTCTGAAATAACCTTTTCATAAATGAGTTTGAATTGCTCCGCATCTACGTTTGTGAGCACCTCTGGAAAATTTTGTTGAAACAGGTTTTTTGATTCTCTAAATCTCACTAAATTGCGGTAATGTGAAATAAGTTCCGCTAGGTTTGGATATAGTTTTAAATGTTCAAAGCTATCTTCTACATGTTGCAGGTAGGCAAGCAACATATACTTTTTTAGTTCGGCATCAATGCTGCCTTCGATAAACCAGTTCTGTGATAATTTTTCCATACCGTGTGAATTAAATAATCAATATGACAAATATAAAATAGTCTTGTTTAAAAACAAAATTATTTAAAAGTTATTCCCAATTTCTTGAGTACTGATTTAACGGTGTTCTTGGCCAATTCTTTCACGGGTGTTAATGCTTTCTTCACACCGCTGTCAGTTGGCCGTGGCTTAAAAACAGTATCGTGGTATTTGTGTGCATCGGCCCTAAGTGTGGTGTAAAAATAGGAATAGAAAGATTTGCGGGTCACCTCTTCTGGTATTTTTATTTTATCGTAACCATGGTAACTAATCTCATTGGTTTCAAATATTACACAGCGGTTAAAATTGGGCAGTACCACTTTTTCTAGTTTAGTCATGTCGGCATTCCACATTTCTGTTCCACCCCCGTATTCGTCTTTCCAATCTTTATTAAAAAAAACCAATAAATTAATTCGGCGATGGATGTTCTGTTCCACATGGATATTAAAATCAATATGAACATCTAAAAAACTTCCATTACTACCTTGGTGAAGGCCAGCTCCCAATGCATCTGGAACTGAATATAATTCTTCTATACCTGTAACATCGCTTAACCATTTGCAAAATTCCTTGCTTGCAATTTCGTCACGCATTTGGCCAAACACCGAATCAAAATCCTGAAAGTTGGACCCTTCTGCTTTAAACTCGTTCAGGCCTTTGTATTTCTTGTTAAATAAATCGTAGGCTGGGAAATGCGAATACATATAATCTGCTTTTCCGCTATCCAAAAAATTGTCAATAACCAA
Organism: Flavobacteriaceae bacterium; assembly: GCA_025363675.1. Lineage (GTDB taxonomy): Bacteria > Bacteroidota > Bacteroidia > UKL13-3 > UKL13-3 > CANJUD01. The sequence goes on from JANYDJ010000009.1 coordinate 2,473, forward strand.
GTGTCTGTATGGCTTGGCGGTATTGAAATCGTTTTTTAATTGAGCAATTTTGTTCGGGTCAAATATCTCTGGGTTAATTAAATTCATATTTTTAAAATAATGATATGGTTGGGGGCAAAGTTAGTTTTATTTCAAAACAAATAACTAGAATAAAAACAAAATTGTTTGATAGCCCGAATATTTATGCAATATTTCAAGATTATATATCTTACTGAAGTGCTTAATTTTGCCACCACATGCAAAAAGAAAAACCACTGATACTTATTACCAACGACGATGGAATTGCAGCTCCAGGAATTAAAGCATTGGTTGAAAGCGTAAAGCATTTGGGAAATATAGTGGTTTTGGCACCTGATAGTCCGCAATCGGCCATGGGGCATGCTATTACTATTAACAAGCCTTTGCGTGTAGACAGAAGTCATATATTTGAGGATATTGAAAGTTACCAATGCAGTGGTACCCCTGTAGATTGCGTTAAACTGGCCCACGATAAAATCCTGACACGCCTTCCTGATTTGGTATTATCAGGCATTAACCACGGAAGCAATAGCAGCATCAATGTTATATATTCGGGAACCATGTCGGCAGCTGTGGAGGCAGCGATTGAAGGAATTCCCTCCATTGGTTTTTCATTATTGGATTATAGTTTTGATGCGGATTTTGAACCCGCCAAACATTATATAACACATATTGTTGAACAGGTAATACAATATAGTTTGCCCAAATACGTTACATTAAATGTGAATATTCCCAAACTTTCGAAAGATGAAATAAAAGGTATAAAAATATGCCGCCAAGCCAGGGCAAAATGGGACGAAGATTTTGATGAACGAATAGACCCCAGTGGCAGAAAATATTATTGGATGGTGGGGAAATTTACTTTATTGGAAGAAAGCCACGATACTGACCAAGCGGCATTAAACGAGGGTTATATCTCTGTTGTTCCCATTAAGTTTGATATGACAGATTACGACGCCTTGGACGTATTAAAAAACATGAACTTATAATATATGAACTTACTCAAAAATAAAGACCACGACTTGGTAGGGATTATATATGGAATTATTTTCCCAGTAGTATGTTTTGCACTGCTTTCTTTACTGGCAGATTATGGATTTAAACTTAGTAATGAGTTTACGGGTATTGTATGTATTGGAACAAACCTCATTATATTTTATTATTATATAAACAGGCATTTTTATAAATCAGTTCGAGGTATTGTTATTGTAACTATTATTTGGGCCATTGTATATATTATCCGATTTAAATTCAACCAGTAGATAATGATGAATTAATATATCGTTCCCCGTCAGGTCTTTTTATACTTTGTCTTTATACTTCATACTATATACTTTATACTGCAAAAATGAAATACTATATCATCTCTGGCGAAGCATCTGGCGACCTACATGGAGCCAACCTCATTAAAGAACTGGTGAAGCTAGACCCTGCTGCCGATATACATTGTTGGGGTGGTGATATGATGGAGGCTGCGGGTGCCAAAGTAGTGAAACATTATAAAGAATTAGCCTTTATGGGTTTTAAAGAAGTGATTGCCAACATTGGAACTATATTAAACAATATCAAGTTTTGCAAAAAAGATATCATACAATTTAATCCCGATGTAGTTGTATTTATTGATTATCCTGGTTTCAATTTACGCTTGGCCAAATTTGCAAAAAAGAAAGGATTTAAAACTTTATACTATATAGCTCCGCAAGTGTGGGCATGGAAAGAAGGCCGGGTAGATATTATTAAAAAATATATTGATAAATTATTGGTGATTTTACCTTTTGAAGTTGATTTTTTTGCCAAAGACCATTGCCCCGCTACTTTTGTCGGGCATCCTTTGTTAGATGCTGTTTCTACTTTCGAAACAAACCATAATTTTTATATACAAAACAAACTTTCTTCAGAAATTCCTATCATAGCATTACTACCGGGTAGCCGCAAACAAGAGATACTAAAAATGCTGCCTGTAATGTGCGAAACAACAAAGAATTTTACGGATTATCAATTTGTAATTGCTGCAGCTCCTGGACAAACTTTGGAATTTTATGAAAATATATTATATGATTATCCAAACATAAAAATAGTAAGTGGGCAAACTTATCAATTACTAAAACATGCCCATGCTGCTGCTGTTACCTCGGGGACAGCTACCTTAGAAACAGCTTTATTTAATGTGCCACAAGTGGTTTGTTATAAAGGCAGCTGGTTCAGTTACCAAATTGGCAGGCGGTTGGTGAAAGTAAAATATATATCATTAGTCAACCTAATTTTAGACAAGCCCTGTGTGAGTGAGCTTATACAAGATGGCTTCACCACCGAAACGCTAACAACAGAATTGCAAGATATATTGTCGGAAAGCAGAGAAGATATGTTGGAAGATTATAAAGAATTACAAGGCATGCTTGGCAATGGCGGTGCTTCGCAAAAAGCAGCATCAGCTGTTTTTGAATTGGCTGTAAAAAAATAGTTGCACAGTTTGGGATGAGTTCTTTTTACACAAATTTCTCATATTTGTTCTACCCATGTTGTATCCAGCCTTATTAAAATGTTTAAACCATGTTTAAACCGAACTAAAATAAAAAAGGCTCTCAAATCATTGAAAGCCTTGCTATAATAGTGTGGAGAATATCGGAGTCGAACCGATGACCTTTTGCATGCCATGCAAACGCTCTAGCCAACTGAGCTAATCCCCCAAAAGGACTGCAAATGTATAGCTATCGCTTAAACTTTGCAACAATTTTTTTAAGACTATAGGTACTCTCTATTTATGATATTCTCCAATAAACGGAAGGAGTCGAGTAATTGTGGTTAAAAAACCTATCACCACCCCACCAATCAATCCCATAAAAAGCTCCTTGGGCTTATGGGCTTTTAAATACAATCGTGCCCAAAACACCAATCCGCATAATATAAAAAGTATTATAATAATGGGTCGATTATCGGTTTTATAATAAATAGCATTTACAAATACAAAACCCAGTAGACCCCCAATTGCAGAAGTGTGGGCTGAGACTTTTTGATAAAAATTAATGATGAAACAGTATAATAAAGTAAGTACTGTTATTAAACAGTATACACTTAACATTCCCGGTATTTGAAGTTTATATATATCATAGAAATTATAAGAGTAGCACATCAGAAAAAGTATATAAGGTAAAGTCCGTTCATCCCTGTCAGCCAAAGAAAAACTTTGAATTTTTCCCGAAAGTTTTAATATAGAAAGCATGCTGAGCGGAAGAAAAAAAGTGAATATCAAAATCCCAAAACCCAATCGATATAATTGTTCCTGATATGCATTTATATAAACGGGAAACTGATATGCAAAATAAAGGTAGCCTAAAAGGTTGATAAAAATAGGATTGAGAAGTACGGATATAATCCATGCGAGGGCTTTTGCCATAAGATGCAAAGTTAATCCAAGTTTTAACTTCTCAAATCAACAATCGTTAATCCTTGTTCTTAAATCTTATTTTGGAACTTATACAATAGCGATTCAAAAAAAATAAAAAAAGGGCTCCATTGCTGAGGCCCCTTTCTTTCTATTTGGGAACTATGGAATAAAGAACTTTCAAAAAATGATTTCGTGGATGCTATCCAAAGGAATATTTACTCCTCCTTTTAATGCTACCGAGCTATCGGTGGCAGCCCATACTGTTGTTTCTACAGCTACAGCACCTCGATCGGTGGCGAACACTATCTTTACCTTATTGTGGCTCGAATTGCCCAATATCATCGCTCGCTCTAGTTGTGTTTTTAATGTTATCTTGTTAGATAATTCTGAGAGAGCGGCTTTAACAAAACGATATTGTCCGATAAGCTCTTTGGGGATGTTGATAGCATTCATAATTTTATGTGGATTTTTATGTTACAAATTTGGGAGTTCTCGTTTCACCAACTATTTTGTTGTTCTTCACTTTCTTACACAAAGCATTTAGGTTTTAAATAACAATTATAGCTTTAATAACCAGCTTTTTATAGAAGGTATTTCCCGAAAATTCTTATAACACTCAAGCAATCTTACTATGTAATAGTATTTGTAAAAAATAATTCGTCGTTGCTTTTTGGCCAACAAAATATATTTTCTCATTTTTCGTTTATATAATAGTAATGAAGTTGCTGTTCACTTTTTTAATTGTGTGTATGTGTGCAAAAGGATTTGTGCCAGAAGCCACTATACACCTCACTAAAAAGGTTGACCAAAATGAGCCCTACCAAATGCTTAAAGACAGTATCACCTATTATAAAAAACATATATATGATAAGGATCGTAATAAATACTTTTTGCAAGCTGGCCAACTTTTGCATCATTTGGTGGCCGATAGTTTCTACCATTATTGGGAAGGAACACCTTGGGAATTTTATGGCAAAACACAATGCCCAGGACAGGGTGCAATTGCTTGTGGTTACTTTGTAAGTACCGTGTTGCAAGATGCTGGCGTGCCTGTTGACCGAATAGATTTGGCGGAAATAGCGAGCGAAAACATGATTAAAAAATTGGTGCTTCCCAAAAGTATACAACATTTTGTTCCTTTCGATTTGGAAAAGTTTATAGCCGATATTAAAACAAAGGGCGATGCACTATATGTGATAGGTCTCGATTACCACACGGGTTTTATTAGTTGCGAAAAAGGCGAAGTGTGGTTTATCCACTCCTCTGGTTTTGTTAAAAAAGAGGTAGCATTATATTCTCCCACGCTAATGTATAATCGATATGGGGTAACTGGTTGTATTTCGTCAGACACTACGCTTCTTAAAAGGTGGTTATATAATAACTAATTTTTAAGAAGTGCGGCCAATATTTATGACTTCTTTACCTGCTCTTGTAAAAGATCTACAATGTAAGACACTCTTTTTCCATTTGTTTTAATCTTTTCGCTATTTTTTAACAAATCTTCGAGGATTAATTTTGTGTCGTCATTCAATTTTGTTTTTGCCAAATCCTCTTTCAGTTCCTGCAGGAGTTCTTCGTTTAAAGCTGCAAAATTATTTACAAAATTTAATGGGTTCTGTATTTCGTGAGCCATTTCTGTAGCAATTCTTCCAAGTGTGGCCCTTTGTTCGGCTTCTACAAGTTCTTCTGTTCTTTTTGCAAGTTCCGCTTCTGTTTCGTGCATGGCAATATTAAAATACCCTCCACTAATTGACATGGAAGTGAATGAAAATATAATATTGGAGATTCCAAAAAAAGTAAGAAAATTAGAGGGTATTATATAATAAGGTTCCCCATTTTTTAAAACGAAATCCATTAAAATATAAGAAAGCAAACAAACAGTAAGCAACAACGATTTTAATATCCAATTACCCTGCGGCATCAAAAATGGGTATAATGCTATCACTATTATATAATATTGAAACCCCGCATTCCACCCAAAGAAATTTACTGCAAACCATTGGTGCCCGATTATTTCGCAAACCATAATAACCGCTGAGGTCAGGTGGTAGCCCCTTCTATTAATAACTATATTAAAAATATAAATTGCCACACTAAAAATATTAATATATACAGCCAAATAATTCTCTAAATATAAAAATAAAACCACCCATAAAGCATGAACAAACATACCCAGTGTATTCACCAAATTACATAATTTATAAAACCTCAGATTATAAGATGTAATTTTATCGGGCAAAGAGTTAAAACCAGGTATGCTCTTAACTATAGGAAGCGACTTTGCTAATTTCTCTAATTTTGAATATATATTGGCCATGGGCTGTTTGGTTTAAAAAAATAGACTGTTTTATTTTGGCAAATATAGTCAAAACATTTACCAACTATTTATGTTTGATTAGTTTATATAGAAACTAGCTATCAATAATATAAATAATGGCTGAAAAACTATAAATTTCTTATACCTTTGAAGCTTGAAAAAGCTCGTAATATATTATATATTTATACCACAAAAATGACAGACAATAAACTTAAACAAGATGCTCTTAAATATCACTCGGAAGGCAAGCCGGGCAAAATAGAAGTTATACCTACCAAGCCTACCAATACCAAGCGTGACCTAAGCCTTGCCTACTCTCCGGGTGTGGCCGAACCTTGCCTAGAAATTGCTGCCAATGTAGATGAAGTATATAAATATACCGCCAAAGGAAATTTGGTGGCAGTAATAAGCAATGGAACTGCAGTTTTGGGCTTGGGAGATATAGGTCCCGAAGCTAGTAAACCAGTAATGGAGGGAAAGGGAATTCTATTTAAAATATTTGCGGGCATCGACTGTTTCGATCTGGAATTGAACGCCAAGGATCCCGAAATATTTATACAAACGGTAAAAGCCCTAGAGCCCACTTTTGGTGGAATAAATTTAGAAGATATAAAAGCCCCAGAATGTTTTGAGATAGAACGCAGATTGAAAGAGGAACTTAAAATCCCAATCATGCACGACGACCAACATGGTACAGCTATTATAAGTGGTGCTGGGCTATTGAACGCACTAAAAGTGGTAACAAAAGATATAGCAAAAGTTAAATTGGTGGTGAATGGTGCAGGTGCTTCCGCCATTAGCTGTACCCGCTTATTTATAGCACTTGGCGTTACCCGAGAAAATGTGATTATGGTTGATAGCAAAGGAGTAATTAACAGCTCGAGAGACGATTTGGATGAATCGAAAAAAGAATTTATCACGCAAAGAAAGGTTGCCACATTAGCAGAAGCAATGAAAGACGCCGATGTGTTTGTGGGCTTGAGCAAAGCAGATGTTGTTTCAGTAGAAATGGTACAAAGCATGGCGGCCAATCCAATTGTATTTGCCATGGCCAATCCCAATCCTGAAATTGCTTACGACTTAGCTATTGCTTCGCGTCCCGATATTGTAATGGCAACTGGCCGCAGCGATCACCCCAACCAAGTAAATAATGTATTGGGATTCCCCTTTATTTTTCGCGGTGCTTTAGATGTGAGAGCAACCTGTATAAATGAAGAAATGAAACTAGCTGCTGTATATGCCATAGCGGGGCTGGCCCACGAGCCCGTTCCCGAAATTGTGAACTTAGCATATAGTCAGAAAAATATAGTTTTTGGTAAAGAATATATATTGCCAAAACCTATGGATCCCCGTTTAATAACAACCGTTGCTCCTGCCGTGGCAAAGGCAGCTATGGACAGTGGCGTAGCCCGTAAACCTATTACAGATTGGGAAGCATACAATCTAGAATTATTAAATAGATTGGGCGATGAAAATAAATTTATGCGATTGGTAATGCAACGTGCTAAAACCAATCCTAAACGTGTGGTATTTTCGGAAGCGGATACCTATAAAATTTTGAAAGCCGCAGAGATTGTAAAAGAAGATGGATTGGCAATTCCTATATTATTGGGGAATCGTGAAAAAATATTAGCATTGATTAAGGAAAATAATTTGGATTTGGATGATGTGGAAATTGTAGATCAAATGGCCGAAGAAGAAAAGCGTACGGAATTTGCTCAAAGATATTTTGAAAAACGACAACGCCGCGGGGTCACATTGCACGATGCGAAAAAGATAATGCGTGAGCGAAATTATTTTGGCTGTATGATGTTGGAGCTAGGTGAAGCAGATGCTATGATTTCAGGAATGACACGCAATTATCCAAATACAATTAGGCCAGCATTACATATAATTGGTCGCGATGAACGGGTAAATAAAGTAGCAGGAATGTATATTATGCTTACCAAAAAAGGCGTGTTGTTTTTTGCTGATGCCACAGTGAACCAAAGACCAACGGCAGAAGACCTGGCAGATATTACTTTGCTTGCTGCAAAAGCTGTTGAAAATTTTAATATGGTGCCTCGTGTTGCCATGCTAAGCTACAGCAATTTTGGAAGTACCGAAGGCGATACTCCACGACGTGTGCAAAAAGCTAGAGAACTCGTAAAACAACGTCGCCCCGATTTGGTGGTGGACGGCGATATACAAGGCAACTTTGCTCTTAATCAAACCCTGCTCGAAGAAAATTTTCCTTTCAGCGAATTGGTTGGTGGCCCTGCCAATGTCCTTATTTTCCCAAGTCTGAGTGCTGGAAATATATGTTATAAAATATTACAAGAACTAGGAGCTGCCGAAGCAATAGGACCTGTATTGTTGGGTATGAACAAACCTGTACATATAGTGCAATTGGGTAGCTCGGTAAGAGAGATTGTAAATATGGTTTCTATTGCAGTTATCGATGCACAAGCAAGAGCATAATATATTATATAAAAATCGTCTAAATATTCATCCACTTATAAATAACCTTTGGTTCTTAACTTTGCCTCTGCATGCAACAAGTAAAAATAGTTTTAATACGTGAAGGTAAAGCAGAGCCCGATAAGCGTGTAGCTTTAACTCCAGCACAATGTATAAAACTAAAAACCGCTTTTCCTCAAGTAGAAATTGTTGTTCAACCTTCGCCCCATCGCTGCATTGCCGATACTGAATATGAAAGTGCGGGACTTAAATTACAAGAAGATTTAAATGATTGTAATATATTATTAGGCATTAAAGAAGTGCCCGTTGAGCAACTGATAGAAAACAAAACATATTTGTTTTTTTCGCATACCATAAAGAAACAACCACATAATAGAAAGCTCCTACGAGAAATTCTTAAGAAGAAAATTAGGCTTATTGATTATGAAACCCTTACTTGGGAAAACGGTAGTCGTATATTGGGTTTTGGGAGGTATGCAGGTATTGTAGGTGGGCACAATGGTTTACTAACTTATGGAAAAAAGAAAAAACTATATGATATAAAACCTGCACACCTTTGCAAAAACTATCATGAATTATTAGAACAATATAAGCATATACAAATTCCTAATATCAAAATCTGCCTAACAGGCGATGGCCGTGTAAGCCACGGAGTGATAGAGTTTTTTGAGAAACTTAATTTGCGTGAAGTTACGCCTCGTGCCTTTTTGCAGGAAAAATTTGACGAACCCATATATGTACATCTCCGCTCAGAACATTATTACGAACATAAAGATAGCCGACCTTGGGACAAAAGCGATTTCTATCATAATCCAGAAGATTATATATGTACTTTTAAACCCTATACACAAGCTACAGATTTATTAGTGAATGGCATACTTTGGAAACCTGGAATTCCTGCGTTTTTTAGTAAAGCCGAAATGAAAGAAGATAACTTTAATATAGAAGTAATAGCCGATATCAGTTGCGATATTCCTGGTTCTTTGCCCAGCACGCTGCGTTCAACCACTATTGAAAATCCGGTATATGGTTATCATAAATACAGCTCAGCAGAAGTAGAGCCTTATATGCCAAACACCGTTGATATAATGGCTGTGGGCAATTTGCCCTGCGAACTTCCCTTCGATGCATCAAAAGGATTTGGTGAAGATTTATTACGTTCAGTAATGCCGCATCTTTTAAATAAAAAAGAGGATGACGTTATAAAAAATGCCACCATTGCCGAAAATGGTTCGCTCACCAAAAGATATACTTATCTAACAGATTATATAGCTTAAATGAAAAAGATAACTTTTGCTGTTTGTGGGTTCGGACATATAGGTAAACGCCACGCCCAAATGGTGCACAAGCACGAGTTTGGTGAACTAAGAGCTATCATAGATAATGACAAAAACAAATTAAAAGAAGCAAAAAGTATATATCCAAATATTGAAACGTATTTAGATATTGAAAAATATATAAGCAATCAAAAAAGTGAAGTGGGTATTATAGCTACTCCCAATTATATACATACACCACAGGCTACAGTTTTTCTGAAAAACAACCATCATGTTGTTATTGAAAAACCTATGGGAATTGACGCTGAGAGCAGCAATATTTTAGCAAATAATTATAATAACTATATTTTTTGTGTAATGCAAAACAGATATTCTCCTCCCGCAAAATGGTTGAAGGATATTGTAGAAAAAGGTATCTTGGGCAATATATATATGGTGCAAATTAATTGTTTTTGGAACCGTGATAAGCGTTATTATACGCCCAAAACATGGCGTGGCAGTAAGCAGTTTGATGGGGGCGTATTATATACACAGTTCAGTCATTTTATTGATATGATGTACTGGCTTTTTGGCGATATAGAAAATATTCAAACCAAATTATATAATAACAATCATCAAGATATTACAGAGTTTGAAGACACGGGTTTCTCAAGTTTTGAATTTGTAAATGGTGGAAGCGGAACATTGAATTTTTCTACTTCGGTATATGATAAAAACTTTGAAAGCAGTATCACTATTATAGCAGAAAACGGAACTGTAAAAATAGGCGGACAGTATATGGATGAAGTAAGTTATTGCCATATAAAAGACTATCATTTGCCAGAACTAGAAAAAACGCAGGATGCCAATGATTATGGGCATTACAAAGGTTCGGCTAACAACCACGACAAAGTAATTGACAATGTAATTAATACTTTAAATGGTTTGGAAAAACCACATACCTCAGCAAAAGAAGGAGCGAAGGTGGTTGAAATTATCGAAAGGATATATAACAGTACTAAGTAATATCTGCCCCGGGATTTATAGCCGTTGCGGGACTCAGAAAATGCAAATTCCCTTCACTATCCTTGGCCATTAAAATCATTCCTTGGCTCTCTATTCCCCGCATTTTCCGTGGTGCTAAATTAACCACTACTGATACCTGTTTTCCTATAATATCTTCGGGTTTATAATATTCCGCAATGCCTGATATTACTATCCGTTTGTCGATTCCAGTATCCAAAGTTAGTTTTAATAATTTATCGGCATTGGGTACTTTTTCTGCTTCCAATATAGTGGCAACACGCAAATCAATTTTTGCAAAATCATCAAATGTTATCATATCTTTTTGTGGAGTTATATTCAATTCAACAGAAGTATTTACTGCACTTGAACTTTTAAGTTTCTCTATTTGCTTTTGTATTTCTGTATCTTCAATATTTTTAAACAAATGCACTGCTTCTCCTATTGCATGGCCGGTTTCCAAGGTTATATAATTTCCATTTATTATCGTGTTAAAATCACTTTCAATTGGAGAAGTATTATATAAATTAAATATCTTTTTTGCTGTTTCTGGTAAAAAGGCCTGAGATAAAATACCGAGATTATAACAATAAGTTAAGGCTGCATTTAAAACGGTTTCTGTTTGTTCTTTGTTTGTTTTTATCAAGTGCCAGGGTTCGGTATCGGCAAAATATTTATTGCCTGCTCTATATAAATCCATCAACTCAGCTAGTGCGTCTCTAAACTTATACTTTGCTAGATTATCACTTATTGCTTTGCTTTTATTATATAGGTTTTCAAAGAGTTTATTTTCCAATTCACCATATATATTTTTATTGGGAACCTTGCCATCAAAAAACTTATGCGTTAATACAATTACCCTGTTTACAAAATTGCCCAATATCGCAACCAATTCACTATTCACAGCTAGTTGGTAGCCTCCCCAAGTAAAATCACTATCTTTACTTTCAGGAGCAATGGCTGTGAGGTAGTAACGCAACTCGTCATTTCTATTTGGGAAATCTTCCAAATATTCATGCAGCCACACGGCCCAGTTTCGTGAAGTTGATATCTTATCTCCTTCCAAGTTTAAAAACTCATTAGCGGGCACATTTTCGGGCAATATATACTGTTTGCCCCCTGTACTATTATATGCCATTAGCATTGCTGGGAATATAATACAATGGAATACGATATTATCTTTACCAATAAAATGAATCAGTTTTTGATCCGTGTTTTCATCTTCTATCCAATATTTTTCCCAACCATCTTTTATATATTCTTGTGTATTGCTAATATAGCCCAAAGGTGCATCGAACCATACATACATTACTTTTCCATCGGCATCTTTTACTATGGGTGGTAGCTTTACTCCCCAGTCTAAATCCCTTGTCATCGCACGTGCATTCAGCCCATCATTCAACCACGATTTGCATTGGCCATATACATTTACTTTCCAATCTGCCTGATGACTATTTATATAATCTTCTAATTGCTTTTGATAATTTTGCAAAGGCAAATACCAATTTTTGGTTTCACGCATTTCTGGCTTTTCACCACTTAGTGTCGATTTTGGATTAATTAAATCTGTGGGATTCAATGTGCTTCCACAACGTTCGCATTGGTCGCCATAGGCATTGGGATTGCTACACTTGGGACATGTTCCGGTAATATATCTATCAGCCAAAAACTGATTCGCTTTTATATCATAAAATTGTTGCGTAACTTCTTCATCAAATTTAGAATGCGTATATAATGTTTCAAAAAAATGTTGGGCATTTGCATGGTGATAAGGGGCTGATGTTCTACCATAAAATGAAAACTCGATTCCAAATTTTTCAAAAGCGGTTTTCATCATCGTATTATATTTATCTACCACACCTTGGGGGCTCGTTCCTTCTTTAGCAGCCCTTATCGTTACAGGTACGCCATGCTCATCACTTCCACAAATAAATATAACATCTTCTCCCTTTAACCTCAAATATCTATGGTAAATATCAGCCGGTAAAAAACACCCTGCTATATGACCGACATGCAAAGGGCCGTTAGCATAGGGAAGTGCAGCGGTTATTGTATATACTTTTTTCTTCTCGCTCATGATGCTGCAAAAATATCTGTTTTATTTGGTCAAATCTAATTCTATATAAAAAGTGCTCCCACTATTTTGTTCTGTTTCAAACCATATACGTCCATTTGCACGCTCAATAATTTTTTTTACAATTGCCAAACCCAACCCCATTCCAGAATTTTTCGTGCTAAAATTAGGTTCAAAGATGTGGCTATGCAACGCTTCTGGAATGCCAGTTCCATTGTCTTTAATCGTTATCAAGGCTTTATTTTCGTTGCTGGCAATATATATATCCACAATAGGTTCTTCTCCTGCTTTGGCAGCTTGTATTGCGTTTTTAACAAGGTTGTTCATCGCTCGCTGAATAGCATCTGGATTAATTAAAACTACGGCTTCTTTACTTGTGCTGTTAAAATTAACCACAGCATCTCCAGGCATATTATATAATAGTGCAATTTTTTTACACACGTCATTCAAATTAATTAGTTGGGGCTGGCCTTCAGTCATTCTTGCAAATGAGCTGAACTCTCCTGCAAGCTGAGATAAAGAATCTATTTGCTCAATCAATAAATCGCTTACCCGTTTTACATGGGCTTCTAAATCATTTACATTTTCGTGTGCCGAGCGTTGCAACATTTGAAGATTGAGTTTCATAGGTGTTAGCGGGTTCTTTATTTCATGTGCTATCTGTTTAGCCATTTCACGCCATGCTTGGTCTCTCTCTGTTTTTGCCAGCATCTCTGCACTTTCTTCAAGTTTATCTATCATTAGGTTATACTGTCTTACCAATGCTCCTATTTCATCCCGTTTGTTCCATACCAACTTGTTGTTTTTTTTACCAAAGGTGGTCTGGGCAATTTTTAACCTGATAAAATTAAGGCTATTGCTTACACGCAACGATATAATATAAGAGAACAAACTGATAATAATAAAAATAAGGGAATATGGGGTTATTAAACTAATAATATTGGATTTTATTTCCGTTTCTAATTCTGTTTCTTTGCTAAAAAAGGGTAAGTTTATATATGCCACTATTTTATTGTTTTCTATAATAGGTAAATAAGCAGATAAATAATTAAGTTTGCCTATATTTTCATTATGTATAAACTGCGATTGATTTTTGTAGCTTAATTGTTGGAGGGCTTCAGGGTTTATTCTGTTGCTCATAATACCGAACTCAAATATTTTAGGCTGGGAAGTGGCCAATAAATTTCCGCTTATGTCAAACAAATTAATGTCAGAAGCATATAATTCGCTTAACTTATTCACTTGCTTGTTAAGCTCGTTTAATTGATAGTTTGCAGGGTTTATTTCTGCATCGCTCTCAATTTCATACGCAATCTGTTTTATTTTTAATAGTAATTTGTCGTGTTGGTTTTCGTTAAACTTGTTTACAATTCCCTGCTGGCTAATTACCGCCGTAATTACTATCGTGATTACTATCAAAAATGCCAGCAACAGTTGAATTTGGTTCGACAGCAATGAGAGATTAAAACCACCAGATATATAATTACTTTTGAATGATTGGAAAACAGAAATAATATATCGTCTTTTGCTTTTATAAAAATATCTTATATGCCTAATAAAATGGAAAAATGTACTAATCAAAAATACAAAAAATAATATTTGTACAAAAAAGGTTACAAAAAATAATATATAGGTAAATGGTCGATAAAAAGGTTCGCTTTTTTTACTAGCAATAATTATAATATTGTTATTATTGTTATATGCCAAATGATCGTACCCGCTTTGGTTATACTCAAAAAAATTATCAATAAATTTAATGTTTGGACTATCTAGATTGGCGGAATAATTGTATGTTCCATGGTTATTGAATAACTTACCATCACGATACATACACCACGAGTAATCAGGATTTTGAAAAAAATCAACACGTCGGCTTTGGCTAAATAATTCGGTTTGCACAAACTGATCGCCAAGGGTTTTAGGCTGCAATACTATATAAATATTACCAATCATTTTTGCCTCCTCGTTAAAAACATACCGAGCAATATAACCTTGAAGAGCACTTGACGAATTGATTCGGGAAAAACTTGTATTTTCTACCTGAGTGGCGTTGCTTATATATACCGAGTCTAGTTCTTCTACTTTGGTATAGCTTGAATCGTTTTGTGTGGTATATATCGAAATATTATAATGCCCCAAATAACCAGTGAAATAATTTTCTTTAATTTTTTTCTTTAGTTGTTCATTTCCTATATAGCCTTTGTGAAGGAGTTTTTTTAGCGAGAAGTCATTTTGCAGTCGTTTGTCAATATCTGCCATTAACCGCTCTGCCCTGCTATCTCTTCGCTCATATATATTTTGAGTAATTATTCGACGTGATGCATTTTCTTTTTCCCTATTAAATCGTGAAAACAATAAACCTATCACAATGGAAGCCATAATTAATGAGAAAAAGCTTTTTTGCAAGTGCGTCTGTGTTCGTCCATATATAATAATAAACAATAAACCAACAAGCATAGCCGTTCCTATTATATATATATAACCCGTGAACCAAAACAATAGGCACAAAAAGAAAAACAATAAACCTGTGAACAAGGGAATATTTTTTTTCCTTAGGTTGATTTTGGAAGTGGGCAGTACCCTAATGGCCAAATAACCCATCATACAACACAATGCCACAGCAAGCAATGCATATAGTGTATAGGCGTTTATAGATTTAGTGGAAAAATTTAAGGAAATAGTTGAGTCAACTATAAGCGTTTGGATTAAATATACAGTGGCGAAAGGAGATGCCAACAATACGATTGAAAGAAGATACCGCACGGGCATTGCAAACATTTTTGGCAATATAATACTTTGATTGCCTTTCTTAACCAGCACCACAAATACGAGCCTACACGCCAGACAAATATTGATAATAAAATCGGCCAGTGAAGGGAAAAAGAAATTAGATGCATAAATTGTGGGGCTAAATATCTCCTTTTCATATAAAAAATTGGGATACTTATATTGCATCTGTAATAATCTCAGTAAAACCAACGCAAATGCAAATACAAAAGACACATAAAACGCATCTTTTTTACATATAAAACACACAATAAATGATTCAATAGAAAAGTATAATAAAATTCCCCCTATTATTATTATTATTCTTAACCAAGTAGGATAGCTCACTTCGTCCGAAATATTTTTAAAAGAAAAATAATATTTGCCGTCAGGTGATTTTATCTCATAGTACCCAGGTAATTTTACCAAGCTTATTTTTACATTTTCTATTTCTTCCCACTTTTCACTTAGCTCGTTTTCTAAATATTTGTTTTGTATCAAATATTCATTCTTTATTAGAAACAACAATAAATAATTGTAGTATCCTTTGTTCTTTTTATATACTTGAAAGATGCCATTCTGCGTTTTTAAAAATGTAGACCCTTTCCGCAAATCATCTAGGCAACTATCAATGGTTACCCTTTCGGTGCTCCAATACACCATACTATCCCCATTAAAAGCTAGCAGTTCAAACCCGTTTTCATGTATTTTATCACTTGTTTTTTTCTCGAAATTTAAAACGGCTTTTTCATTTACAATATTTGTATCGTTTAATAAAGCGTCTGCTATCTTTTCATTTTTCTCAATTCGTTTATATATATTTTTCGCCAAAATAGTTTGTCTTTCGCCATCATTTTTTTTCCAATAGTTTTCCCATACCAACCCTGATAATAAACTTATTAAACCCAGTATAAAAGTAAATATTCGAAACTTCATATTATAGATAGTTTCTCGTTGTTAAATAGTTCTGTATGTAGTCGTTTACCCCTTTTCGTAACGAATAAAATGGAGGCTCATATCCAATATCTCTCATTTTTTGCATATTAGCACAAGTATAATATTGATACTTTTCACGGATATCTTCTGGCGTGTCTATATAATGTATCTCTCCACCAATATTTGATGATTCAATGGTATTCAAGGCTAGTTCTTCAAAAGTTTCTGCATTGCCTGTGCCTAGATTATAAATACCAGAATGTTTGCGGTTAACCATAAACCAATATAGCACCTCGCATACATCTTTTACATATATAAAATCACGCATCTGCCCGCCATCTTTGTATTGGGGGTTGTGCGATTTAAATAGATTTATATAATTGTTTTTTTGAAGTTGGATATAAGCATGAAATATAACAGACGCCATTCTGCCTTTATGGTATTCATTAGGGCCATATACATTGAAAAATTTAAATCCTGCCCAAAAAAATGGCTTCTCTTCTTGACTTAAAGCCCAAATATCAAATTCGTTTTTCGATATGCCGTATGGGTTCAGCGGTTTTAATTGGGGGATTATTTCATGGTCATCATTATAGCCTAGTTCTCCCAATCCATAGGTTGCTGCAGATGATGCATATATTAAAGGGATATCATAAGCAACACAAAGCTCCCAGATATTTTTAGAATAGTTAAGATTGAGTTTGTCAAATATCTCTTTGCTACTTTCTGTTGTGTCAGTACGTGCACCTATATGCAATATTATTTGTATATCTTTTTCTTTCCCTTTGGCCCACTCCATAAAAACTTCACGCTCCACCTTTTCTTTGTATTCTTTATTGGCCAGGTTCTTATTTTTTTCGGTATTCGAAAAATCGTCAACAAGTATAAGTTCCTTAAAACCCATATTGTTTAGCTTCGCCACCATGCAGCTTCCTATAAAACCCGCCGCCCCTGTAATGATAATCATATCTATTTGTTTTTTGCAAAAGTATATCTTAGAGCACACAAACCAAGCCAATAAAAAAGCCTCGAATAAAAACTTATCCGAGGCTTTCTTTTTAACTAAACTTTTCTTATTGGTCTATCTTAACCAACCTAACTGTTTTATTTAGGTTGTTGCCTTTAACTGTTAATATATAAACTCCTTTGGCATAACCTGACAAATCGATTGATTTGGTTGTTTCAATGCCTGAGGTTAAATATATATTTTCTGTTTTAATAAGCTTGCCATCAACATCAGAAATTGTATATATCATTTGTCCATTATCCGCTCCAGAGATTTTAACATTTGTGGTCTCAACTATCGGGTTCGGGAATACTGCAATATTAGTTTCAGCGTTCTTGTTTCCTTGTTGGGTGCTTAGGGTTTGTACATTTGAATAGCTGAACTTCCCATCTCTATCAACTTGTTTGATACGATAGTATAATACTTTTTTGTTCAGTTCTTTTGCTCCCAAATCATCATAGCTGTAGTTGTTAATGTTACCGCTGTTTAATGATTCTTTATCACCAATAGATTCGAAGCTTATATTGTCATAACTGCGTTCTATTACAAAGTGGTCATTGTTAATTTCCATTGTAGTTGACCATTGTAGTTTAGCATCATTGCCATTCCATGCTGCATTGAACGAGAGCCAAGTTACAGGCAATGCCCCGTATGCACTAACTGAATATGGAGCAGCATTCCCTAATTGGTCAGCAGCATCTTTCCAAGCATAATTGAACGAGAAGTTAGTGTGTCCATTTTTACGCATGAATACGTATAAATTGCTTGGGTTAAAGTTGGGTATTTCGTATCTGCTTCCTGTCCAATATATATATGATGAATCGGAAACAACCGGTCCTGGTTTCAATTGCACATAGATGGTTCCATTATAGTATACCATTATATCATTTGTTGAATCGGGCAAGGTTGTTAATACAAATTTGCGTATGAGTGTAGAACCAGATGCTCCTGCATAGTTTCCATCTTCAAAATCACTTCCCGAAACTTTGCCTGGCATAGTAGCTGAAGATGTTCCACTAACATTGCCATTTGATGTTCCTGAAGCATTTGCCAAGCTCATTTTATATGGATAACTCGCACTTCCCGAAGCAATATTAAAGGCATTTGGATTAAGTCCTGAATAGCCCTTGGTATCAGCATTTGAGATTTTTTCAATTCCAAAATTCGCATTTGAAACATTGGATGAAACTAAGGTTACTGGCAACTTTCCGTTGATGCTTCCATCATTGCCCGATCCTGTTCCCAAGTTTTCTCCTGTGTTTACCCAATTAGTTGGTAACGATGTGGCTGGTGCTGCACTACTTACTGTTCCTTGGTTTGTAGTAACCTGTACCGTATAATTGGCAGGGTATAAATTACTAAATGTATATACACCGCTGCTAATTGCTGTTGTGGCAACTACATTATTTGAGCCATCTAATAAGTTTGCATAAAGTTGGGTAGCACTTGGAGTAGAAATGCTCGGGCCATTCACAATATTGTCAACCAATCCATTCGAATCATTATATACATTTCCGCTCAAACTCAACAAATAGAAAGGAAAATCTACCGTCCATGTTGTCGTGCTTTCAAAGCCTGCATTGTCAACTGGTTTATAGCTTATCACTGCAGTAACTGCTCCGTTAATTGGATCAATGCTAATTGGTACGTTTGGCTGCCCACTTGAGTTTGCCACTACTTTAACACCACCACCTGGGAATGTTCCACTTGTGTAAGTGATGCCGTTGATAGTAATAGAAGTAATATTGGTAGGAAATGTAGTAATATGTATACTGTCTATTCTACCACTTGACGAGTCAATAGGCGAAATCAAAGATGAGGTTACTGATATATTAACTGTGCCTCCAGGATTTACTTGACTAGCTGCAGTTGTATTGAAACCGAAAGGTCTTTGTTCTATTCCAAAGTTTGCATTACTTTGGTTGCTGGTAGTTAATGTTACAGATAGTAAACCATTTGCACTACCATCATTTCCTGCTCCTGCCCCCAAGTTTTCTCCTGTATTAACCCACGTACTTGTTAAACTCGTTGCAGGAGCCGAGCTAGAAATTGTTCCTTGATTAGTAGTAACCTGCACAGTATAACCACCCGAAGGCAAATCAGTGAAGCTATAAGTGCCATTACTTGCTATTGCAGTAGTTGCATATACATTGTTACTGCCATCCAACAAATTTGCATACATAACGCTACCTGATGGGTTGTTAAATCCAATTCCGTCTACTTTATTGCCATACTGCAATCCATTTGTGTCATTATATAATGTTCCGCTAATGTTTAAACCTGTAAATGGCATGGTTATGGTGTTTGCAGCAGAGGCTTCTATTCCTGCAGAATCTATACTAATAAATGTAAAGCTGCTAGTTCCTGCACCTGTATAAGTTGGGTCAAGTTTCAACAATGTCGAATCATAATTGCTTATCACTTGGTTTAAAGTTATGGCTATGTTATTATAATACAAGGTACCATTATTAGGAAGCGTAGCAATTTTAAACTTGCTGCCCTGTCCTTTGATTCCATCTTCCAAATCAGTTCCTGCCAAACTTGGAGTTTGAACTTTTACACTACCTCCTGGGTTTACTTGACTATTGGCTGTCTTATTTGTGCCAGTTGGTCTTTGGTCTATCCCGAAATTGAGAGAAGCAACATTGCTGGTGGATGTATGCACACGTATTGTCCCGTCTGCAGTACCGCTCTCGTTGCCGCTTCCGTCAGAATTATTTGTTCCGAAGTTGTCGCCCACATTTACCCAGTTGCTGGGGAGTGCTGCTGATGGTGCTGAGCTGCCAATAGTTCCCTGTGTTGTTGAGATGATTACTTGGTATGCAGAATTTGCATTCACAGAGTCGCTGATGTTATAGACACCAGTTACCGCGGTTACCGCTACAACATTCCTTACGATACCAGTTGCAGAGTCGATAAGGTTTGCATAAAGTTGTGTTGAACTTGGATTACCTAATCCAGTTCCATTAATTACATTGTCTGTTAGTCCACCTCTATCGTCGAACACTGTTCCGCTTATTGTTAAACTAGTGAACGGCATGGTGATGGTTCCAGCTGTGGTCGATGTTTTGGTTGCCGAGTCAACAGCGGTATAAGTAAAGCTTAAGCTACCACTACCATTAAAGGTAGGGTCAACGGTTAGTTTAGTTGAATCGTAGTTGCTTATAACTTGGTTAACAGTTACAGCAATATTATTATAGTATAATGTAGCATTGGTAGGTAAGCTAAGGATTGTAAAGGTAGAACCTTGTGTTTTGGTTCCGTCCTCGCCGTCACTACCCAATAAGCCTCTAGCTTGTACTTTTACAGTTCCACCTGGGTTTACCTGGCTGGCCGCTGTGGCACTATTGGTGGTTGGTAATTGTTCGATGCCAAAGTTTAGTCCTGTAATGTTGGAACTGTTGGTGTGGATTAAGATACTTCCATCAGGAGTACCTGCCTCATTGCCACTACCGTCACTGTTGTTAGTTCCAAAAGCTTCGCCCACATTTACCCAGTTGGTTGGTAAGGCTGCCGCTGGGGCTGCACTACCTATCGTGCCTTGGGTGGTCGAGATAATAATTTTATATCCTTGGTTGGCGTTCACACTATCTGAGATATTGTAAACTCCAGTTCCCGCAGTAACAGTAGCAACAAAACGTACAGTATTGGTAATAGTATCAACTAAGTTAGCATAAAGTTGTGTTGAACTTGGATTACCTAATCCTGTTCCATTAATTACATTGTCTGTTAGTCCACCTCTATCGTCGAACACTGTTCCGCTTATTGTTAAACTAGTGAACGGCATGGTGATGGTTCCAGCGGTGGTCGATGTTTTGGTTGCCGAGTCAACTGCGGTATACGTAAAGCTTAAGCTACCACTACCATTAAAGGTAGGGTCAACGGTTAGTTTGGTTGAATCGTAGTTGCTTATAACTTGGTTAACAGTTACAGCAATATTATTATAGTATAATGTAGCATTGGTAGGTAAGCTAAGGATTGTAAAGGTAGAACCTTGTGTTTTGGTTCCGTCCTCGCC
>JANYDJ010000010.1 GCA_025363675.1 Flavobacteriaceae bacterium
CCGTATGTACGGCTCGTTCATCCGCAGCACTTTTTATAAATTCTAACTCTATAATTTAAAAATACACACCATGTCAAAAACCGATTTCATGCCCCGCAGCTTGGCGGGCAAAAAAAACTTCTTCACCAACTACTCCACTAAGATAAGCGGCTATGCTGCCACCTTCGGGCTTACAACCGGAGTAGCAAGCGATGTGGCTGATGCCACCAACGGAAAAGCCCTGTACGATTACCTTTTCGGGCTGCAGGTAGCCATTAAACTTTATGCCAAGGCACTTACCGATTTTATGGATATACACCTGTACGGCAGCCACGAAGCCGGAGGTGCATTGCCCACTGCTATACCCGCCTTTGCGGCAGGCACAGCTCCCACCACTTTGGTGTTCGATTTAGACGGCAAAATACGCCGCCAGGTTGCCCGCATTAAAGCCCACCCTGCCTACACCACCACCGTGGGGCAAGACCTCTGGCTGATAGGCACCGAGCATACCGACGACCCTGCCACCTGGCAGCCGCACCTTGCCCTGCACTTAGAAGGCGGACACGTATTTGTAGGTTGGGGCTGGGAAAGTCACAATGCCGATGCAGCCCAGATAGATGTTGACCGAGGCACAGGCACTTTCGTGCATTTGTTCACCGATACCGACCCCGATTATATTGACCCTGCTCCGCTACCAACCACACCGCAGGTATGGCGTTACCGTGCCAGCTATATTAAAAGCGGTGCAGCCGTAGGGCTGATGAGTGATGTGCAGAGTATTGGTGTGGGAGGTGCAGCTTAAAAAAAATTGGGTGGTGAAAACACCAACCAAGGGCAAGTGATGTGCAGAGTATTGGTGTGGGAGGAGCGGCTTAGAAATAAATTGGGTGGTGAAAACACCAACCAAGGGCAAATTATAATACAATAGTTTATAATACAATTTTAAAAAACACCCCGTTCTTGAAAAAGAGCGGGGTGTTTTTGTTTAGTTTGCGTTTAGTATGATGCATATCATATTATTTTACTGACAGGGGTCATTCATAGTGGACAGGGGTGTGCCCGAATATTGCACAATATATATTTACAACTCAAAATTAAATAAATAGAACCTAATTAAATAAATACGAACAAATAAAACAGTAATAAACCACCCAATTATAAACTATATGATTTATATCATACAAAATTTATGTTATATATCATTTAGTATAAAAATGTTAATGAGGAATATTGCTGCATAATTAACTCACAAGGAACAATGAATGATATCAACCACACACGCATGTATACATTTTACTACATAAATTACACTTCGGAGGTGTTTAATCAACATTTAGGGAAATTAAAACACCTTCTTGCATTGATACCTTCATGTTCTGGTAAAGCACCCATATCAAACCCTCTTTATCTTTGCCGCCCTTTATGAAGCTAGTTACACAAAAAAGAAAATGCAAGAAAAGTTAATTATGTTGATTCAAAATTTTCAAAACCCAATGTATATCAAAAAGTGAAAGCTTGAAAAAGATTGGTTTTACCCATGTAAGGTATCTCTCTAGTTTGACAAAAACATAAGCATCTAAATAAAATAATTTTGCACGCAAATAAATTTCAATTAATAAAAACAATTATGATCAAATTACTATTCCCACAAAGCAAAACAATCGGTTTACTATTTCTAGTTTTGAGTAGTTTTACAGCATCATTCGGACAGAGTGTGATTGCAAACTTTGGAGTAGAGGGAGACTACCAGGCCAATTACCGCCAGTGGGGTTCATTCACCGCATCGGGAACAGACGATTGGTACAAATATACTTCAGGCAATGGCCTTGGTATTATTGATACCGCTGGTGCCTATACTTATTATCAGTTTATGAAAGCAGATAGGTATAATAGGAACTTTTCTTTTTCTGCTCCTATGTCGTCTAAGTTTTTTGCTACCAGTCAAAACAAGCGACTGTTTGATGCACGATACGCTAGAGACCACCATAAGTCGGCAGTTTTTAGTGACTCATCAATGTATCCAACTGCCAGTAAGAACGGAGAAAGCCCAGCTATATGGTCTTATGGCGTAGGTAACGTTTCAGGGAAAAATGATATTTTAGATTTTTATGGCCACTATCGTCGTGATGGTACAAACTCAACGGATTCATTGTGGTTATATGGTTCTATTTCTACCATTGACAATACTGGAAGCAGATATGTGGATTTTGAGGTATACCGATCGGACCTAAACTATGACCCCTCAGTTGGGTTTACAGGTGCAGGTTCTGACTCGGGCCACGTAGCATGGACTTTTGATGGATCGGGCAATGTAACAAAGGCCGGGGATATGATTGTAGCTACGGCTTTTGGAAACGGAGGAGTAACCTCATTTGAAGTAAGGATATGGACTCATGTAGACAACTACAACAACTTAACACCTGCTAAATTTAAATGGGGAAGCAGCTTTGATGGCGATGGGACTAATGCGAAGTATGGATACGCAACCGTATTGCCCAAAACCACCAATGCTACATTTTATTATGGTGTAAATAATACCGATACTACCACTGCTGGGCCTTGGCAAACATTTGATGGGCAAACAGACAGTTTGAGAACGGGGTATTTGAATAATCAGATTATAGAGTTTGGTGTCAATTTAACACTCCTTGGTTTAGATCCCGCAACAATTAGCGGATTCAATGCTGCTTGCGATGATATTTCCTTAAAACTTATGTGTAAGTCAAGAGCCTCGGGTTCGTTTACTTCACAGCTTCAAGACTTTGGCGGGCCGTATCCTTTTGGAGATTTCCCGTCTATCAGTTCGGCGGCAAGCCCAACATATATTCCAATGTGTTTATCGGATACGCTAAAAATGTTGGTAGCTTCACCTACTACGGTTTATGATATTAATACCATGATTTTTAGCTGGGCCGCTACAAATGGCGGAACCATATATAGCGGTGCGAGCAATGATACTGTTTATGTGAGTACTACAGGAAGATATGTGGTAACCATGTTGCCAGTTAGCGGTTGTACCGGTAATCAAGGTTATGATACCTTTTATGTATCGCTTGATGCTGACTGCGATGGACAAGTAAATTTGAACGATGTGGACGATGACGATGACGGAATTTTAGACGTGGTAGAAGCTTGTGGCTATGGTGCTACAACTTTCTCATGTCTTCCAGGTTCTGGCGACCCAGGACTAGATGCAGATAATGACGGTATTGCCAATTATAAAGATGCAGATTTTTGTACCTTGAACAGTAAAGGGGTTTGTGCGTCATTAGACTTTGATGGTGATGGTATCATTAACCAATATGATAGAGACAGTGATAATGATGGTATACCCGATATTATTGAAGCAGGCGGTGTGGATGCCAATGGCGATGGAAGGATAGATACCTTAATAGACTCAGACCTAGACGGTATTATGGACAAATATGATGTCTCATGCAATGGAGCAACTGCTTCTGGTAGAGCCAATACACTGCTTTCAAGCTCTGGAACCATAAATTCAAGTGCAAATATTATAGACAATGATTCTACAACCTACGGAGAGTTGGTGTCAGCAAATGGTTATGTAGTACTTCAGTTTCAAGATACTGTTCTTGCAGGAACCATAGTTAGAATTAGAGCAGCATCGACCAGCACACAGTCAACTACATTTACGGTTGTTCAAGACTCAAGTTTAGCGGGCACCTATTATAATTCACATTCATATAGTTTAAACTCTACTACGCCTAACTCCTTGGCATATACCATTGGTGCGGCCACTGATAGAATAAAAATTACGCGTACCTCAGCCACCAACTATACCAGACTTTATAGGGTAAGTTATTCCTATACAAGATGCGGAGGGAGGATAGGAACATCAATTACAAATGCAGATATGGATGGCGACGGTAAAAGAAATTATTTAGATTTAGATAGCGACAATGATGGCATACCCGATATAGTTGAAGTGGGAGGAGCAGATGATGACAATGATGGAATGGTTGATGATTATAACCATACTACAAAAACTTTTGCCAGTGCAGATAAAGATGGCGATGGATTTAGTTCGTGGTATGATGCCGACTCAGGCGGTACAGGAACAATTACTAACGCCCAAACAATTAGCAGCGGTTTAATTACAAAAGGGCCATTGGTAATTACTGGACAAGACGGAACCAATAATGATGGTAAACCCAACAGTTATGTAACTGGCGACCCAGATGGTGATGTTAAATTGAACTGTTATGATTTAGATTCAGATGGCGATGGTATAGTTGATTTGGTAGAAGTAGGTGGCACCGATTCAAATAGAGATGGTAAAGTAGATTCGTTTACCGATACAGATGCGGATGGATGGAATAATACACAAGACGGTTATGGCACCAGCAACGGAAACACACCATTGATTACGCCAACAACAGATGCAAATGACAATGGCTATCCTGATGGCACAACAAGATGGACAACAGACAACACAGATGGAGATAAATACGCAAACTTTATAGATATAGATTCAGATGGAGATGGTATAACAGACAATACAGAAGCACAAGCAACAGCTTCCTACATAGCCCCCTCGGGTACTGATTCAAACAATGATGGACTTGATGATGCTTATGGTACAGTTTCAGGAAGCATAGGATTGGTTCCTGTAAATACAGACGGAGCAGATAATCAAGATTATTTAGATACCGATTCAGATAACGACGGTTATGCAGACACAATAGAAGGACATGATACAGATGGCGACAATGTTGCCGACGCAGGAAGTCTTGCAAACAATGGAGTTCCTACAGGAGCAGATATTGATTTTGATGGACTTGATGATGGTTATGACAACAACACTGCCTCATTTAATCCTACTAACGGTTTAAATCCAAGTTCCCACCCAAATATTGACTTACCTGCTACTTCAGAAAGAGACTGGCGTGAAGCAGTATATAGTATTTCTGGAACTGTATATAATGATCGTGGTGGCCTGTCAGATAACATAATCAATGGTGTTACTATCGATGCCCCATCATCAACAACAACGTATGTTTATTTGGTCGATTCAGTATCAGGACGTATTAAAGCTAAAGATACCCTAAACTCAGGCAATGGATCTTATGTTTTTTCAAACATAAATAAAGATACGGTTTACTTCGTAATTATCTCAACCAGCAATTTATCTTTATATGCTTTATTATCAACTGCAACGCTACCATCAAATTGGGTGAGTGTGGGAGAAAATTATGGAACAAACAATGTGTCGGGATCTGGAAATGAAAGCGGCACACCCGATAGCAAAATAACAGTTAAATTATCAACCGCCGATGCATCTAATATAAACTTTGGCATAGAACAGAAGCCAACTACCAATAGTGCCACAGCGGCCAGCCAGATAAACCCAGGTGGAACTGTAAAAGTACAAGCTAGAGGCTTATTGGGTAGTGATGGCGAGGACGGAACCAAAACACAAGGTTCTACCTTTACAATCCTTAGCTTACCTACCAATGCTACATTATACTATAATAATATTGCTGTAACTGTTAACCAAGTTATAAGCAACTACGATTCAACTAAACTAACCGTTGA